>WQSA01000005.1 GCA_009788135.1 Candidatus Fibrimonadales bacterium | reverse complement strand
GGCGGGATACACCCGTTCCCATCCCGAACACGGAAGTTAAGCCGTCCGTCGCCAATGGTACCTCATCGTCATGATGCGGGAGAGTAGGTCGCCGCCGAGGTCTTTTTTCCTATTGCAGGCGTGGCCAAATTGGATTAAGGCATCTGGCTACGAACCAGAAGATTGCAGGTTCGAGTCCTGCCGTCTGCATTTTTAATATTTTTTTTCGCTTTTTTCTTTTTAAATAATGTATATTTAGTACTTACAGTTTTGGAGGACTGGCAAAAGTTTGAGATATGGAAAGAATTCTATTGATATCCAAGGAACCTGATAGATGGAAGCATTTTGAAATGAATCTTTCTGATTCATATAATTTTGTTCATTCAAAACCAGGGGTTAATGTCAATTTTTATAATATAACGGTAGTTGCAACGGATGAAATAGATGTTGTAAAGGAAATAGTCAAAAAAGGATGGCCGCCTATTGTGTTCTTTGGCGAACCTGGCGATTTTCAAATGGAGATTAAAGCCAGAAAGTTGGGTGTCGAGGAATATTTCTCGCTTTCTTTTGATAGCGAACTGCTTCATTTGCGTTTAAGAAAGGTTGTTGAGAAGTCTTGGTTTGTTGTTTGGACGCGGCAAATAAGGCGAGAAATGGTGAACCTGCAAGAGGATATGGCTCTGACAATGGCTCAGACTGTGGAAAGCAGAGATTTGAATACCGGTGGCCATATAATGAGAACGCAGATGTTTATAGGCACTTTAGGAGATGAATTTGTCAACAAGGGTACTATCACAAGAGACCAGTTGAATTTTATCGTGCGTGCTGCGCCATTGCATGACATTGGAAAAATAGGGGTTCCAGATTCAATTTTGCTGAAACCAGGCCCGCTAAATGATAAAGAACGCGAAGAAATGAAAAAACACGCTGAGAAAGGCGCGGAATTGATAAAAAAAATGCAAAAAAAGTTTGAAAGCCATGCTTATTTGCCTTATGCCTACGATATAGCTTTGTGTCACCATGAACATTTTGACGGCAGAGGGTATCCGAATGGCATAAAAGGCGAAGAGATTCCTTTTTGGGCAAGGCTTATGGCTGTTGTAGATGTATATGATGCATTGGTTTCCGATAGAGTTTATCGCAAGGGAATGCCCAGAGAAGACGCTCTTGAGATAGTTTTTGGCGGCGAAGGCACTCAGTTTGACCCTAAAGTGCTGGAAGCTTTTGACAGTTGCAAGGATTTTTTACTCTAATTTACAGTTTTTTTGTTCGTTTCTCGGAAAAAATTTGTATATTTCCATCTAGAATAACACAGCGAGGTTTTTAGATGAATTTTTCAAAGCGAATTGCGTGTGGCGCGCTTGCGCTATCTTTAGTATTCTTAGCGTCTTGCAAAGAAGAAAAGGCCAGTGGTGAGTCCAAA
This sequence comes from Candidatus Fibrimonadales bacterium, assembly GCA_009788135.1. Lineage (GTDB taxonomy): Bacteria > Fibrobacterota > Fibrobacteria > Fibrobacterales > Fibrobacteraceae > Fibrimonas. The sequence goes on along the minus strand of WQSA01000005.1, from coordinate 26,057 downwards.
ACATCCAGCTATCCACGTAGCGAAACCCTTTACCTGTCGGGTTCTCAATGGGGAGAACCAAACACATTCAACCCTCTGGTAGAGCCTTGGCTGGTGGCTTGGCCTGCAAACGATAGATTTAATTTAATGTATGAACCTTTGACAGCTTACAACTCATTGACTGGCGCTACAGAGCCTATACTCGGCATTCTTATATCTTATGATACCGAGAAGGTTGTTGTGGATATTCAGCCGGAAGCCAAGTGGAGCGATGGCGTGTCTGTTACATCTACGGACGTCAAGTTCATTTACGAGCTAGGCAAGAGATTCCCCCAGGCTCCTACCAATTATGTTGGCGAATTCGTAAGCGAGATAAAGGTGGATACTGTTGACGGCAAAGAGAGAATGTCGTTTATTGTTAACAAGGCGGCTCGCAACAATCCGCTTGCCATTTTGGATCAGCTGCAAGCTATTCGCATAGTTCCAGCGCATGTGTTTGAAAAGTATCTCTCAGACAGCAACAATGATTTTGACGCTGTGAAAAAAATCAAATGCGATAAAGACCCTGTGGTTTCAGGTCCATACATTTTGACTCAATACAACAATGAGCGCATAGTTCTTGTTCGCCGCGATAATTACTGGGGCAACAAGGTTCTGCACGACGGAGCTCTTCCGAATCCGAAATTCATAATTCATCCCATATATAAAAACAACGATCATTTCGCTATAAACCTGCAGAAAGGCGCGTTGGATGCTTCCATGAACTATATTCCGCGCATAAACGAAAAAAAGAAAGATGGCGTGAGCACTTGGTATGATGCTCCTCCCTATTTTGTTCCAGGCTCAATGCATTTCTTGTATTTGAACAATACAAAGGCTCCGTTAAACGATAGAAACTTCCGCCGCGCAATGGCTGCCGCTTTAGATTATGCCGCTATAAGCCGTCTTGCGGTTTCCAGCTACACGCCAGAGATGAAACCAGGTTTAATCATGTCTGAGGGTCTGGAGAAAAAATATTACAATGCAGAAGAAGTTGACAAGCATAGCGTTCCGCTTGGCGATAAAGAATTCGCAAAAAAATTGCTTGAGAAATCTGGCTATAAAGCAGTTTTCGATGACAAAGGAAATTTGAAGCATTCTATTGGGCCTAAGGGCGATACATTGCCAACTCTGTTGATTAAGGCTCCTGCTGGATGGTCAGACTGGGAAGCCATAGTGAATTTGGCTGTTAAGCAGCTTCGCTCGATAGGTATAGATGTTCGCGAAGGTTTTGTAGATGGTAGCCAATACTGGCCTGCTTTGCCTACTGGCGAATTTGACATAATTATGAGGAAGCCTCCGGTAGCAGTTACCGCATCGCTTCCGTGGAATAGATTTAATGCCGTTATGTCTTCTCGCAACTGGCGCCCTGTTGGAGACGGAAACTTCATGAACGAAAACGAAGGCCGTTACAATAATCCCAATGCGGCAGGTTACAACAAAAGAGTTGACGATCTTTTGGATGCGATACCTCTGCTGACAGATGAAGATGCTCTGAAAGCTGCTTATGCCGAGCTTAACAACATATTCCTCAACGATCAGCCTGTTATACCGGTTTGCCATTTGCCCGAGGAATATTATCAGTTCAGCACAAAAGTTTGGACTGGCTGGCCAACGGAAAAAAATCCGTTTGCTCCGCCGCAGCTTCCCTGGGTTGGAAGCGGCATAAACACTCTTTGGAGACTCGCGCCAGTTAAATAATTTATGCTTAAGAAATATCCTACCACCCGTTATGTTTTGCTAAGAGCAATATGGTATTTTCTTACCTTTTTAGTTGCTCTTTCGCTCAACTTCTTTTTGCCCCGCCTGGGTTCGGACCCTGTGGACATAATGATGGCGCAATCATCGTTTTCCAGCCCTGAAATTCGCAAGCAAACAGAAGAGAATCTGCGCAAGGATTTCGGGTTGATTATAGTGGACAAGCAAGGCGATATAGTTAGAGATGAAAAAGGAAATGCGGTTAAGGCATCTAAACTTTCTCAGCTCTTGAATTATGTAGGGCAGGTGTTTCAGGGTGATTTGGGAACTTCGTTCAGAAATCAAAAACCAGTATCTGACATAATTATGCAAGCATTGCCATGGACCATAGCATTGCAATTCCCGGCGATTTTGTTCGGGTGGATTTTCGGAAACAGTTTAGGAGCTCTTGCTGCTTACAAGCGCGGTATTTTCGACAAAGCGCTTTTCCCAATGGCTCTTTTGATGAGTTCCGTTCCTTTCTTTGTGTTTGGAATGGTGCTCGTTTATTTCTTTGGAATAGTGTGGGAGGTTTTCCCTGCGGTTGGAGCTTATTCGCTTGAGCTTACGCCAAATTTCTCTTTTGAATTTTTGTCTTCCGTGGCATATCATTATGTTTTGCCATTCCTTTCGATATTCCTTATTCTTGCGGGCGGTCAGGCGATTGGCATGCGTTCTATGGGAATTTACGAGCTTGGAACGGATTATATTAAGTATGCGAAGTGGCTTGGCTTAAAAGAAACCAGAGTGCTCGCTTATCTGTTCCGCAACGCAATGCTTCCGCAGCTTACCGGCTTGGCTTTGTCCATCGGGCAAATGGTTGGCGGCGCGTTGATTACGGAAATGATATTCTCTTATCCTGGCCTTGGCATGGCTATGCTTACTGCAATACAAAACAACGATTATCCTGTTATACAGGGCGTGACTTTGTTAATTACAACTTGCGTTTTGCTTGCGAATTTTACAGTTGATATTTTGATTGCGCTATTAGATCCAAGAGTAAAGCAAAGTTTAGCCATGGACGCAAAATAAGGGAGGCAGAATGTTAAAACTTTTAAAAAATTTAATCAAAGAACCGATGTTTGTTATAGGCAGCTTCTTGTTTTTGACAACCATACTTTTAGGATTGCTCGGACCATCTTTATATACGGCTGTTCCAGAAGGCGGGCCTTATGAGGCTCCGAGCGCAGCCTACTGGCTTGGAACGGATAACTTGGGCGAAGATTACGTTGCCCTGCTTTTGAGAGGTTTGCAGAATAGCCTTTATGTAGGTTTTATGGCTGGCATAATCGCTACTACAATCGGAACTCTTGTTGGGCTTTTCGCAGGATTCAAAGGCGGCATTGTTGACGATATTTTAAACATGTTTACAAATCTGTTTATAGTTATCCCTTCATTTGTTGTTTTGGTTTTGGTGAGCGCTTCTTGGCCTGAGGGTCGTTCTTTGACTTTGATAGCCGTGCTCATAGGTTTCACAACTTGGCCATGGACGGCTCGTTCCGTGCGCGCTCAAGCCACAAGCTTGAGAGGGCGCGACCATATATCTCTCGCTCGCATAAACGGCGCATCCAACTTGCAGATTATATTCAAGCACATTTTGCCTTACCTCGCTTCTTATGTATTTATGGTGTTCATTATGCAAGTGGCAAGCGGCATATTGTCTGAGAGCGCAATTAGCATGATTGGCCTTGGGCCCATTGGCGAAGGCTCCACATCTCTTGGAGTTATACTCAATACGGCTAAAAATCAATCTGCCATAACTTACGGATACTGGTGGGGTATTTTCCCTGCGGCTATTGTGATTACAGTTATAGTGTTTGCTCTTTATTTGCTTAATAATTCTATGGAAGGCGTATTTAACCCTCGTTTGAGGAAGTAGGCGGTTAATGTCACATATATTGGAAGTTAAAGATTTAAGTTTGCATTATCTAACTCGTTTTGGGCAAAAGATACATGCGGTTACCGATGTTTCTTTTACAATGAAGCAGGGTGAAATTTTAGGTATAGCAGGTGAATCTGGTTGCGGAAAATCCACTCTGGTAAATGGTTTGATGGGTTTGTTCATTCCCCCTCTTTACCCTACCGGTGGCGAAGTTATGGTGAATGGCGAATCTCTTATGAACAGAACTCCGCAGGATGTTCGCAGAAACATTCTTTCGCAAAAAGTTTCCATGATTCCGCAGGGAGCATTCAATGCTCTTAATCCGACTCGCAAAATAAAGGATATTGCCGCCGATGTTATAGCTGCTCACAGCGAAGCTCATAAATTGAGCAAGCCTGAGATTTATGCGCGCTTGAAAGAGCGCTTTGATTTGTTCGGAATGGAAACCGAGCATATTTTGAATTCATATCCAATTCAGTTGACTGCTGGCGAAAGGCAGCGCAGCGTTATAGGAATTTCAACTCTGCTCAATCCAAAGGTTGTTATTGCAGACGAGCCAACTTCAGCTCTAGATGTAACCACGCAAAAAGTTGTTATCAAAATGATATTCGATTTGCTTGAGAAAAATATTTTTTCGACAATGATATTCATTACGCACGAACTTCCTCTGCTTCGTCATGTCGCGCACAATATAGCGATTATGTATGCGGGAGAATTTGTGGAATATGGCACTGCTACTCAGGTTGTACACGATCCTAGGCATCCTTATACAAAGGCATTGATGGGAGCCATGCTAAGCGCGGATGCTGGGCAAAAAAATAGAAAACCTACTACCATAGAAGGTGCGCCTCCAAGCCTTGCCAAAAGCATAAAAGGTTGCCGTTTTGCGGAACGTTGTCCAAGCGCAAGGCCGGAATGCAAGGAAAAAGATCAGCATATGCGTACTGTGGGAGAACGTCTTGTGAGGTGCGATTATGCAGAATAATATTATATTTTCAGCGCAAAACATAAACAAATTTTTTGGACACGGCAGAAAAAGAGTTTGCGCAGTCAATGATGTTTCTTTTGACATTACCGATGGAGAAATAGTTTCCATAGTTGGAGGTTCGGGTTGCGGGAAGAGCGTTCTTGCGAAAATAATGCTTGGACTTTATTCTCCGGAAAGCGGTTCTTTTTTATACAAGGGCAAACCTATTGTCAACACTCGCGATCATTGGAATGAGGTACAAAGCGTTTTTCAAGATCCATTCGGTTGCTTTAACCAATTTTTTTCAATACGCACTCAGCTTAAAGATGCTTTTGGCATTTTGAAAAACAAGCCTTCAAAACAGGAAGTTGACAAGCGGGTAGATGAGGCTTTGCTTGCTGTAAATGTGAAACCTGCGGATATTGAAGGAAAGTATCCTTTTGAATTGAGCGGAGGGCAAATGCAGAGAATGCTGCTCGCTCGCATATTTGCTCTGAAGCCTAAGGTACTTATAGCAGATGAACCTACATCCATGGTTGATGCCTGTGTTAGAGCGAATATTCTGGATTATCTGATGAAGCTGAAAGTGGAACTGGGAATGACCATTGTATTTGTGACTCACGACATTGGGCTTGCCTATTATGTAAGCGATCGTATTTTTATTATGAATGATGCTAAGATAGTGGAAGCTGGCAGGCCGGAAGATGTAACTCAAAATCCTAAAAGCCCGCATACGGTTCGTTTATTGGAAGATATTCCGGACATAAATAGGGAATGGATAAAAAAATGAGATTTCTATATTAACTGTTATAAGGAGATTTGAGTATGAATGCGAATTTGGCAAAAATAAAAGCGGACGGAAAGAAGTATCGCTTGGTGACAAGATCCGATTTTGATGGTCTTGTTTGTGGAATGCTTTTGACAGAGCTGGAACTAGTGGATGATATTAAGTTTGTTCATCCAAAGGATATGCAAGATGGCTTGATTGAGCTTTCCAGTAGAGATATAAGTACTAACTTGCCTTATCAATCTATTTGTGCCTTTGTTTTCGATCATCACGAAAGCGAAGTTTTAAGGAACGTTACGGTAGATGTCGACAATTATGTTGTGGATCCGCATGCGCCTTCTGCTGCTAGGGTTGTTTATGACTGGCTTGGCGGCGAGGAAACTTTTCCTAAAATAGATGTGGATATGATGCGTGCTGTTGACAAGGCGGATAGCGCGCAGTTTTCGCGCGAAGATGTTTTGGAACCAAAAGGCTGGGAGCTTCTGAATTTTTTAATGGACAGCCGCACGGGTCTTGGGCGTTTCAGAGAATTTCGCATAAGCAATTATCAGTTGATGATGGAGCTTATAGCCTATTGCAAAACTCATACTATACATGAAATTCTAAATCATCCCGATGTTAAAGAAAGAGTGGAGATTTTCCAGGCTCACGAAAAGCAGTTCAGGGAACAGATTCAGCGTTGCACAAAGGTACATAAAAACTTGGGAGTTCTTGATTTAAGAAATGAAGAAACGATTTGGGCGGGCAATCGCTTTATGATTTACGCTTTGTTCCCGGAAATCAACATAAGCATTCATATACTATGGGGGCTTAGGATGCAGAACACTGTTTTTGCAACGGGAAAATCAATTTTTGACCGTTCCTCCCAGACAGATATTGGCACGCTTATGCTCAAGTATGGCGGCGGTGGTCATGCAGCTGCTGGAACTTGCCAGGTTCCAAATGATCAGTCGGCTAAAATATTGGCGGAGCTTATAGAAGCTATAAATTCCGACGGGTAGCATGCGCCTTTATGAGCGGTACTGATCGTATGAATTCACTGGATTGGTTTGCCCAGCATGAGGAATTTGCATATCCTCGCAATATTTTTTTGCAAAGAATAAAAGAGGAGATTTATCGTTGCAATCGCAGAAGCCAGTGCTTTGTATGGATTGAAATTCCGCTCAAGGGTTTTGCCTATGACGGGTTTCAACTGCAAATTCCAAAGCGAGTTAAGGAAAAAAACAGCAAAATTCTGGAGATGTGGAGAATATCCGTGCAAACAATGCTTTCAAAAGAATATATGAGCGTAATAGGGCAGGGCAAGGATTGTCTTTGGAGCTTGTATATAAATCAGGATTTGCAGTTGCTTGAAAGCATAAAGAGCAAAATAAAGGAGAGGCTGAAGGAAGCCGGATTTTCTAGGGATTTGCCCAAGGATTTAAATTTCAATGTATATTTTTACAGTGGCAAGTCGCAAGCTTTCTTGCAGGAAGAGAACAGATTTATAAAGAGATGGAATAGCGAATTGAATTTTTCTAGAGTGATGCGAATTTCCATAGAAGATGTAAAGGAAAAAACTTTTCGCGGGCTTTATGTGAGATTTTTGAAAAGGGCTGTGGATATTGCAGGCAGCTTATTTGGCATAGTGCTGTTTTCCCTGATTATGCTTATATGCGCGGCTTTTGTTAAGCGTTCTCTTTTAAAATGGCAGTCAGAGCAAAAGAAAATGGGGAAGGAATCTACAAAAGATACTTCTATTTTGTTCAAGCAGATTAGAGTTGGGCGCAATGGAAAATTGTTCAAGTGCTATAAGTTTAGAACCATGTATCCTGGCGCTGACAAGGAAAAGGATAAATTGAAAGAGCAGCTGAATATGGAAAATGGCGGCATAGACAGGGGGCCTACTTTCAAAATGGACAATGATCCGAGGATTTTGAAGCATGGCGGTGCATTTTTGCGAAGGCATAGTCTTGACGAATTGCCGCAATTTTTTAATGTGCTGAAAGGCGATATGAGTTTGGTTGGCCCAAGGCCCCCAACTCCAGACGAGGTTAAAACTTATGAGGCTTGGCATTATATAAGACTTTCCGTTAAGCCTGGTCTCACTTGCATTTGGCAAACCAGCGGCCGCAGCGATGTCGATTTTGATGAATGGATGCGTTTGGATAATAAATACATACGTGAGCGCAGCACTTTTGTGGACTTATCCTTGAAGCTGAAAACTGTTGAGGTTATGCTTAGCGGGAAGGGGGCGTCGTAACTTCTCGTTCAAAAAAAAGCACTATGTTTTCCATTAATTCATCTGTGGCGCTGTGCGTGAAAAACCATCCTTCTTTGTGCATTTTTTCTGCTTCGTTTTCAATGTTGGCAGCCAAAGTTTCTGGATAATCAAAATTATCCAAAGACATGATTCTTTCTGAAATTTCTTTCACTAACCGACAAACTCTCTATAAATTGCAGTTATCGCTTTTTCATAATCTGCTTCATTAACCCCGATTATGATGTTTATTTCCGATGAACCTTGGTCTATAACGCGCAGGTTTACGTTTTCTTTGGCTAGCGCGGCAAACAGCTTTGCAGCCGTTCCAATTTGGCTCACCATTCCGTGGCCCACTGTTGCAATCAAAGCAAGATTGTTGAAAATCTTTATTTTGTTGGGTTGCATTTTTCTATCGATTTCTGCAAGAACTTCCGCTTCAACTTTGTGCAAATGCTTGGAATCCACAACTACGTTCATTGAGTCTATGCCGCATGGGGAGAGTTCATAAGGAACGTCTAGGTCTTCCAGAATTGCGAGCACCTTGCGCCCAAAGCCTTTTTCTTTGTTCATCATGCTTTTTTCGATGTAAATCATTGAAAAGTCTTTGCGGCCGGCTATGCCGGTTATTAATCTTGAGACGCTCGCAGGGGTTGGCCCTATGGTTGTGCCTGGGTCGCTTGGGCTGTTGGTGTTCTTTATTTTTATGGCAATATCTTTTGCTCTGCATGGCGCTATGGATTCATCGTGCAAAACATTTGCGCCGCTATAGGCGAGTTCTCTTATTTCCCGGTAGCTCACGTAGCTTATAGGGTGTGCATCTTTTACAATGCGAGGATCTGCCATTAAAAGCCCGGAAACATCGGTCCAGTTTTCGTATAGCAAGCAGTCGCAGGCGTTTGCCAGGATTGCGCCTGTGATGTCTGAGCCGCCACGCGTGAATGTTTTGAGATTGCCTTGCAAATCGCTCCCGTAAAAGCCGGGGACCACATATAAAAGCTCAGGGTCTGAGAGTGTGGCTTTCAAGTTGTCGAGGCTTTGCTGCGTTACTCGGTATTGGCTGTCGAATTGTATTATTGGGAAGGCATCTATGAATTTTGCCCCAAGGAATTCTGAAGTTATTTTTGCGCACAGGTATTCACCTCGGCTAGCCACGAAATCAGCTGAAAGTTTATCGTTCTGTTTTTTCATGGAGGCTTCCATTTCTTCCAGTTCTTCGCGCACGGTAGAACGTATTGAGAGCCCTTCCGTTATTTCTATGAAGCGCTCTTTTATGAGTTTCCATGGTTGCGAGAAGTCCAGGTTGCTTTTTGCGAGATCGTGAGCGGTGTAGAACAAGTCGGTTAATTTGGTTTCTTGTTGGTTTCTTTTGCCAGGTGCGGAAACCACCACGATTTTTCTTTCTGGATTGCCAGAAATGATATATTTGATTTTGCGAAATTGGACTGCATCTGCTACGGAGCTTCCACCGAATTTACATACTATACGATTCATGGGTGTAATATAGAAAAATTACCCGTTGCCAATTGTGCTGACGATTTTCCCAATGCCCACAAAACTGCCTATAGTCGTGGGTAACCCCGGGCAAATAAATGCCAAAAAGACTCTGGTAAAGCGGCTCTTCCACCAGCGGCTCGGTTTCCAAATATCCTCTGCAACCGTTTCCATCTCAAAAACGCGCGGTGGGCAAAAATATGCCTGAACAAAAGCTACAAACATGCCAACCCCAATCAATGGATGCAGGGTTGTCAGGGGGGCCAGGCATAGTGCGGTCAATATAGCCAAAGGATGGGCGAGAGCGATAGTTGCGCCAAACGCCGCTGGAATGCCTGTTGCCATTGCCCAAAAAAGAGCATTGTCTGCAAAAGCTTCTGGGCCGAATTTAACCCCTATGTAAATAAGCGAAAGAATTATCGCCGCTGGAATTCCCCAGCCTATAATGGTTCCCCAGTGCGATGGCGTCGGTATTTTGCATAAATCTTCTTCTGGTGGCGTTTGCAGATTTCCTTCTATTATATTCTTAATGCCTGGCAGATGCCCGGCACCTACAACTGCCAACACTTTTTTGCCCTCTGCTTTTAGAATTCTGCCTGCCAAAAACTGGTCTCTCTCGCTTATCAAAATCTCCTTGATTTCTGGGAAGGCTTTCCCAAAATCATCCATCATAACAGAGAGCGTGTCTTGCTCGCGCATTTTGCTCAGATCTTCTTCGCTAACCTTTTCCGTTTCAAAAAGCGAACTCAATAAAGTTGCGAGAAGTTTGAACTTGCGAAAAAATGGAGTGCTAGCCCAAGCGCGCCGCAAAGTGGTTTTAACATCTCTATCCGCCAAAACCAGACTGGCATTGCAAGCTCTTGTTTCTTCAACTGCGGCTTTAAGCTCCGAGCCTGGTTCCACGCCTGTGGATTCGCCCATTCTTTTTTGATAAGATGCCAAAACCAGATTCACAATAAGAGAAGACATCTGTCTTTTTTTCAGAATATCTTTTACATTTAAATTTTTCCAGCGGTCTCCGTCTTCCAAGGCTTTCAATCGGCCTTCGTCAAGCTCAACGCAAACAGTATCGGGTTTCTCTGCAGTTATTGTTTCGCGTACCAAATCTATGGATTCCTGCGAAATATGCGCAGTTCCCAGCAAAACGATTTCCCGTTCCGGGGTTTGAATGCGGATTATGTCTTTTTGGCTTCCCAATATTTCTCCAAAACCGCATCTAGGATTTTTTGCTGCAGGTTTTCGCAAATAGGGTAGCTAGCAGGCTTTACTTCTCCAGTTAACCTGGTGTATGTGGGGTACTGCAGATAATATTCTCTGCCGCCATCCATCAGCTCAATTCCGCTGACTTTGAAAAGATTGTTGAAAGTTATAGCTACAAAAGCTTTAGCTTTGCAAGATTTATCTCTGTTTACCTTGACCTTTAAGGTCGTGAATTCTAACTCTTTCATGTTGCACAAATATAGAATTTTTTTTCCTTTTTGTCAAGTATTGTCTATTCCGTAGACCAAAAAGTCCACTTCGTCTTGCTTTTTGCCGGCCTTTAGGAATACGCGGGCAAATTCAGCTTTAATTGCCGCTTCAGAAAGTTTGCCTTCAGTTTTCTCATTATTCTCCTTTATCTTAAGGGCGATCATTTCCTGAATTTTTGCGTTATCTATACCACTTCTACTAACTGCCATTAGGAACCCCCTGCGGTAATTAGTGGATAGCGCTCTATATAATTTTTGGCAAGAGCCAGGACATCGGCAACGATTACAAAATCGTTGCTGTTGCCAGCCTTCTCCGCACGGCAAATAGTTGTGATTGTATCGGTTATTTTTTTGTCGAATGTTAGAGACTCGTTTTCAATCAACTTTTCCGAGCTTAATCTGCGCAAAAGACCGATTCTTTCTCTTGGAGTCCACAAGACGTTTCCGTATCCATCTTGGTTGCCTATTACATTGATTATTCCAATATGCTCAGCATCGTCAATAATAAGGGCTTTGTTCTCTTTTTCATTTATTATCGCAACTCTTTTTATAGTATTATTTTGTTGTTTGTCGTCAAAAAAAACTAATATGCTTCTAGCCAGAAGCCTCATCTCCAATGGTAGGCTTATAAGCGGCATTAATGCTATTCTATTTATCATCTCAATATTTCAATCCTACGATAACACAAATGCGAAATAGACTACTATAATAGTATCGGTCATTTTCAGCAATTCTTTAATTTTCTTAGGAAAGCCCTCATGCTGAGTAATATAGTAATAATTTTAGTTTTTTTCTATATTTTCCCAAAATGCTCAATACGCTTTACGTAGTCAGTACTCCCATAGGCAACCTGGAAGATATTACTTTTAGGGCGGTTAGGGTATTGAAAGAAGTTTCGCTTGTTTTGGCCGAAGATACAAGGCATAGCAAAATTTTGCTCGACCATTTTGAGATTTCAACAAAAATGGAAAGCTACCACGATTTCAACAAGGAGCAGGCTACGCCAAAATATGTGGAATATTTAAAAAACACAGGAGATATTGCCCTTGTGTGCGATGCAGGAACACCTGGCATAGCAGACCCGGCTTTTAATCTGGTAAGAGCCTGCAAAGCGGAAAACATTCCTGTTAGAGCCGTACCAGGAGCGAACGCTTTGCTGACTGCATTGGTAGCGAGCGGCTTTGCAACGGACAGGTTCAGATTTGAAAATTTTTCCCCAAAAAAGAGCGCTCAGAGAACGCATCTCTTGCAAAAACTGAAAGATGACACCAACAGCACTTTAATTTTCTACGCAAGCCCGCACAATCTGGTTAAATTTTTAGGCGAAATAAAAGAAGTATATGGCGAAGCAAAAGTAGCCTTAATGCGAGAGCTGACAAAAAAATTTGAAGAACATTTAATTGGAACTCCAACCGAACTTTTAGAGTACTACAAAAACAAAATTCCGAAAGGCGAATACGTATTGTTAATTGACAAGGTTAATAATTGAGAATGGAGAATGGAGAATGGAGAATAAGTCAAACTTAAAAGCATTTGTAGATGAGTATTCTCAATTCTCAATTCTCAATTATTCATTAACCATTATATTTACATTATTTTTAATATCCTGCGCTACGGTGGTTCCTCCGTCTGGCGGGCCGGAAGATAAGTTGCCGCCCAGGGTTGGCGGAACATCTCTTGCGCCTAATTCAATAAATCAAAGCGTGAATTTGGATTTGACTTTGCAATTTGACGAATGGATAGTTCAAAAACCGCCAGCTGGCGCTGCTGTGATTTCGCCGCCTATTTCCGGAAGGTTGCGTATGAAAGCCGATGGCGATAAATTGCGCATATATGCCACCGAGCCTTTGGATTCCAATACGACATACACGCTCACCATCACAAATGCGATAAAAGATCTGCGCAACAATCCGCTGGAAAAACCATTTCAAATTTTATTTTCCACGGGAAGTTATCTGGATAGTTTGAAAACGGATTTTTCCGTTCTGCTTCATGATTCTTTGACCAGAAAAAAGAAATTTCCAGTTGTTGCGTTTTATCCTATAGGCCCGGTCCGTGCTCATAAAAGATATTTGGAAAAGTTCAGGGATTCCACGCTAACTGCAGTAGCGGATACTTTTCCAAATATAACAAAAGAGATACCGCTGTATATAGCTCAAACCGATAGCCTTGGGAACGGGACTTTGCAGGGAATGCAGGCAGGCTTGTATTTGGCCGTGGCATTTTTGGATGGGAACAATAGTCAAAAACTTGATATGGACAGCGAAATTGCAGGCGTTGCGACTTTTCCATTTGAGTTGAACGAAGAAAAGCAACTGCTCAGTTTTTCGCTTGGAGATTTGGATACATCTTCTATGACTCTTGACGGAGTTTCGCAAAGAGGGAACAGGGAAATTGAATTTTCATTTTCCCGTTTCATAGTTTTGGATTCCCTGAAATGTTTTTTTGCCACGGCTAAAGATACGCTTTTGCCGTATGGCATATATGCGGAACCGAATAGCAAAAATCCGGTGCTGCTGTTTGACAATTTGAAAAACGACAGCCTTTACTCTGCAAGCTGCCTTTATGCAAGGGATTCTTTGGGAAGAACATTGGATACCGCACGAGCTTCCGCAAAATTCAAGTACAAAAAGATACCCGACGACGAAATTACTCAGACTGCAATTTCAAAAGTTGAGCCATCAAAGGGAGCGGATGACATTTTATCAAATTTGCCAATCAAGCTATTTTACAATCGCCCGATTTCCGCCGATACTCTGAAATTCCGTTTGTATGTAAATGAAGACACCGTTGGCGTGGAGATTAAGCAAATGGATGCGATTAGCTTGGAAATATCTGCAAATCCCGCTTGGGGAATGGATGCGAAAATTAAATTCGTGCAGGTTGACAAGGATTCTGTTGTGGATACTTTGTTCAGGGAAAGGCTTTTGACCCAGTTCAATACGATTTCCAGATTGAAGTTAGCTCCGCTAAAAGGCAAGATTTCAGACGGCAATGCTTTGACTATAGTAGTTGCGCAGGAAATTATAACCCGTAAAATAGGGAAATTCACTTCAAAAAGCATGGGCAAGGAGTGGAAGGCAAGGTGTGATGGTACGGGGGATTTTGAAATTAAAGACTTGCCCAAAGGTACATATAAGATTATATATTTCAAGGACTTAAATGGAGATGGCCGCTTGACTTCCGGTTCCATATTTCCTTTGCAGGCTGGAGAGCCTTGGGGTATATATGAGAAAGAGTTAATTTTCTAGATTCCCAATATGGCTGCGATTCTTAATTTGATTTGGTTTTTGCCCGTGTTAACGGTTTTCGTGGGTTTGGTTATACCCAGGGGACAAAGCCAAACCATAAAGATGTTCCATGCCATATCTGCACTGGCCAATATGATGCTTTGCGTATTTTTTACTGTTAAGATTTATGGTTTGGCGATGTGCACGGGCTCAGGGGACATACAATATGTGACTGATGCGCCTTGGTTGCCTGCTTTGGGCATAAGGTTTATAATAGGAGCCGATGCCCTTTCTATTTTGATGTGCGTTTTGGCTTCCATAATAGTTTTCACGGGTATTTTGATGAGCTGGAATGTAGAGCGGCCAAAGGAATTCTTTGCCATGATTCAGATTCTGGGCGCCGGCGTGTTTGGCGTATTTTTGAGCTTTGATCTGTTCCAGTTTATGATTTTTTACGAAATTGAAGCTCTTGCCATGTATCTTATGATTGCAGGTTGGGGCACTGGGAGAAAAGATTATTGCGGAAAAAAGCTCACTTTGACGCTTGCGCTTGGCAGTGCGTTTGCGTTGATTGTTGTTATTATCATGTATTTTGAGGGCGGCATTGGAAGCTGGGATATTCGTGCTCTTGCGAATGTTGCTTTTTCGGAAGATTTTCAGATGTGGGCTTTCCCGCTTTTGTTTATAGGTTTTGCTATTTCCGGTTCGCTGTTTCCGTTCCATAACTGGAGCCCTGATGGCCATAGCGCTGCACCCACTGCGGTTTCCATGTTTGCGGCTGGCGTTATGATGAAAATGGGAACTTATGCTTGTTTACGCGTGGCAATGTATTTGATGCCTGAGGGAGCGAGGTTCTGGTTGCCTTATATAGTAGTGCTGGTTTTGTTCAATGTGGTAGCAGCTGCGTTTATTGCCATTAAGCAGAGAGATTTGAAATACATTATAGCTTATTCTTCCATTTCTCATTTGGGGCTTATATTCCTGGGTTTGTGCGCTGCGAATCTTGTTTCCATAAAGGGCGCAACTTTGCAAATGCTTTCGCACGGATTTTTGACCGGTTTGTTCTTTGCGTGCATAGGAATGATTTACGGCAGGACTCATACGAGAATTGTTGACGAGATGGGCGGTTTGATGAAGATTATGCCGCTTATAGGCATAGGTTTTGTAATCGCCGGTTTCACAGGTCTAGGTTTGCCGGGTCTTAGCGGGTTCGCTGCGGAGCTTCCGATTTTCATAGGGTCTTGGCAATCCAGCAACATTGTGGTTAAGGTTGTTGCAGTTTTTGCAATTCTTTCTATAACCACGACTGCGGTTTATGTTTTGCAGGCAACGAACAAGATGCTCAACGGTCCGTTGAATACGAGGTTTGAGAGTTTGCCAAAGGCAACAATTCAGGAAAGGATTGTATTGGGAATATATTTTATCTGTATTTTTGGAATGGGTCTTTGCCCGGGTTGGATTTCCAAATTTTTAGATACGAGTTTGGTACCTATTTTTGCGAATATAGCGAGGTAAAAAATGCAAAAAATCAAAATAGCAATAAGCAGTTTTGGGAACATCGGTCAGGCGATTCTGCAAACTCACTTGGACCATGTTGCCAAGTTCGGTTCAAAAAACGATATAAGCCTTGTGGGGATAATTCGCCGCAATGTTACAGGCAAGAGCAATGGCGTTCCCGTTGTATCTGATGTAAGGGCGCTCAAGGTTAAGCCGGATGTAATTCTGTGTGCAGGTCCGAGCGGTTGCGTGAAAGAAGATGTGAAGAAGTTTTTGAGCCTTGGCATAAGCACTGTGGATTGTTTTGATTCTCATCCCAAGATAGTCAAATATCGCGAGGATTTGGGCAAGCTGGCAGTTAAAAACCATGCGGTTTCAATTTTAGCCACAGGCTGGGATCCTGGTTTTGATTCAATTCAGCGTGCGCTGTTTATGCAGCTTTCCCCTTTGGGCGAAACTCTTACTACTTTTGGTCCTGGCCGCAGCATGGGGCATACAACCGAGGTCAAAGCGATTGAAGGCGTTAAAGATGCGGTTTCCCTTACATTGCCGGGCAGCAAACCCGGAACGCAGCGCCGTGAAGTTTACGTGGTAGCGGATAAGTCTCAGCATCAGCGTCTTGAAAAAGAGATAAAGAATCATCCATATTTTGTGAAAGACTTGACTGTTGTAAAATTCGTGTCTAGCATAGCTAAGCATGATACCAACAAGCATAAGGGGCATTTGATAAATTCTGGTAAGGATGTTAAGGTGGACATTACGCTTTCTGGAGTGAACCCTGTTATGACGGCTAACGTGATGTATGCAGCAGCCCGTGCAGTGTTCCGTGCTCGCGCTGAGAAGAGGTTCGGCTGCTTTACGGTTGTGGAGCTTGCGCCGCTGGATTTTATTCAGGGAGCGACAGTCAAAGAAAGATTGCAAAGAATTAAGTATTAAACAACCCCGCTTCTGGCGGAATTCGGTTGCATTTTTTGTAGCCGTTCTGCGTAACGGTTCTGCCTCTGGGAGTGCGAGCCAAGAAGCCTTTTTGAATTAAATATGGTTCATAGACTTCTTCTATGGTATCCGGTTCCTCGCCGAGCGCTGCTCCTATTGTGCTGAGCCCAACCGGCCCGCCGTTGTGATTGTCAATTATGCATTCCAGAATTCGCCTGTCCATTAAATCCAAGCCGTCTGAGTCTATGGAAAGCATTTGCAAAGTTCGCTCCGCAATTTCAATGGTGATTTTTCCGCTGCCTTTTACCTGAGCCACGTCTCTGCATCTGCGCAGAACTCTGTTTGCAATGCGAGGCGTTCCTCGGCAACGCGAGCCAAGAAGAACAGCGGCATCCTTTTCTATTTCAACTTGAAGAATTTTTGCAGAGCGGTTTATTATGATTAAAAGCTCTTCCGGAGAATAAAGCTCCAAACGGAACAGAAGTCCAAAGCGGTCCCTGAGCGGGCTGGTCAAAAGACCGCTTCTGGTAGTTGCTCCAACAAGCGTAAAGGGTCTAAGCGGCAGATTAACGCTTCTCGCTCCGGGTCCGGCATCCAGCATTATATCCAGCCTGAAATCTTCCATTGCTGGGTAAAGATATTCTTCAATAACGCGCCCCAGCCTGTGAATTTCATCTATAAACAGTATATCGCCGTGCTGCAAGTTTGTGAGCAACCCAGCCAAATCGCTGGGTTTTTCCAAAACCGGACCGCTGGTGACATGAATTTTTACCCCCATTTCCTGCGCTATTATGCCGGCAAGCGTGGTTTTTCCCAAACCGGGCGGTCCGGAAAACAGGCAGTGGTCCAGAGCGTCTTTTCTTTTTTTAGCGGCCTGTATGGATATGGAAAGGCTTTCTTTCAAAGCTTCTTGCCCGGTAAAATCCAAAAGCGAGAGCGGTCGCAGGCTTTGCTCTGCCGCAGCTTCTTCTACAGATTCGTTTTCGGGCGAAACAGGGCGCATATGGGTAATGAAATATATAAAATTATCTATATTACACCCATGTTTTCAATACACCCATTTCGCGCTCTGCGTCCTAAACCGGAATTAGCCGCTGAGATATCATCCCTGCCTTACGATGTTATGAACGGCGAAGAAGCTGCTAAAATGGCAAATGGCAAGCCTTACTCCTATTTAAGAGTGACCCGCTCGGAAATTGAGCTGCCAGAGGCAGATCCCCATAGCAAAGAAGTCTATGAGCATGCAAAACTCAATCTTAAAAAGATGGAGAGAGAAGGCGTTATTTTTCAGGAAGAAACCCCTTGCTTCTATGTCTATCGCCAGACTATGGACGGCAGAGAGCAATACGGGCTGGTAGCCTGCGTAAAAGCAGACGACTATTTCAAAGGCTCAATAAAAAAACACGAGCTCACCAGGGCAGACAAAGAAGAAGACCGCCTGAACCACATATTGGCCACAGGAGCGCAAACCGGGCCTGTATTCCTGACTTACAGGGACAAAGGACAATTTGCGTTGATAAAACCTGCTCTCCAAAAACCCCCGATTTACGACTTTGCCGCAGAAGATGGCATAGGGCACACAGTCTGGATAATAGACGATGAAGCCGCCATAGAAAGGCTCCGCATATCGTTCGCCTCGCTGCCATGTACCTACATAGCAGACGGGCACCACAGAAGCGCCGCCGGGGCTAGAGCCGCCAAAGCAAGGGCAGATGCTAACCCGGAACACAAAGGAAACGAGGAATACAGCCGATTCCTGGCCATTCTCTTTCCTTCAACGCAGCTCCGCATTATGGATTACAACAGGCTCGTAAAAGACCTGAACACGCAAAGCCCGGAAGAATTCCTTGACAAACTTTCGGAGATTTGCAATGTTGAAAAACTGCAGTGCCTGACTGCACCGCAAGAACCAAAGGAGTTCAGCCTCTACCTTAAAGGGGAATGGTATAAATGCAAGTTTCAGGAAAAACATTACAACAAAAAAGACCCTGTAGATAATTTGGATGTTTCGCTTTTGCAAAGTCTGGTACTGCAGCCATTGCTCGGAATAGATGACCCGCGCACTTCGCAACGGGTAGATTTTGTGGGTGGAATAAGAGGGCTTGGCGAGTTGCAGGCAAGAGTGGATTCTGGCGAATGCGCCGCTGCCTTTGCAATGTACCCGACTTCGCTGGACGAACTTATGGACATTGCAGACGCAGACGGAATTATGCCGCCTAAAAGCACATGGTTTGAGCCAAAATTGAGAGACGGGCTTTTAGTGCACCTGCTAGATTAAAAAATTTGAATTGAGAATGGAGAATGGAGAATGGAGAATAATCAGAAAATAAGGCTTTTAAATTTGCCCTATTATCAATTCTCAATTCTCAATTCTCAATTATTGGTAATATTTGCATTATTGTTTTCAAATGTTTTCGCTTTTATAAGTCCTGGCGGGTATTATGGCTATTCTTATACCCCAACTCCCAAATCCTTAGACCAAGGCGATGTGGGCTACGCAACTCGCTTTAACTTTAAACCCGGTTCTTTTGAAGGAATTGACCACTCCTTTGTCATGAGACCGCTTTCCTTTATGGAACTCGGTCTAGGAATCAGCAAAAGCCCTATCCCAGCGGCAAAAATCATTCTGCCGTTTTACGAAGAAGAACAAAACCTGGCATTTGGATTCTCCGGCAAACGTTGGTATTTTGCAGGATCTTCGCATAATTTCACCGTTGCAGGCATTTACGATGAAAAACTTCACGCCACGGTCGGTTCCATTTCTGGCGAAATAGATATTGATTATGCGGCATTTGCCATTGAAAATTTTTGGTATAACAACCGCTATGGAGCCTCCGCTATCTTTACGCTAAGGCCCCTAGCGGCCTTTAACATCCCATCTTACTTGGAAGCGAGTACCAGCATTTCCTGGCGCTCCCCTGAATACACCGAAGGATATTCAATATATGCCTCCATTCAGGCAAAAGCGCCGCTTTTGCAAACCGAAAAAGATCCTATTGTATATATAGACATAAACCCGGCTTTTGACCATTCAGTTTCATTTGTCCGGAATATCTATCCGTTGCGCATGGCTCTGGATATGGATGCCGTTTTGGTTGTTCCATTTAACTTTTATATGGTTGGGGCAATTTCTCCATCGCTAAAAACCAAAAAACAGGACCGCATGCCGCAAAGAGAATTCCTTGATCGCTATTATCTATTATGGGACTCGGAAAAAATTCCCGTTTGGGCAGCTTGCGGCATGCTCAACACCGATATTTACGGTTGCCAAACTCAACTGGAGAAAAAGCTTTACAACAAAACCAGCCCGCTAGCCCTAACGCTCGGTTACACAAAGGGCGACCAAAAGGGCATAAACGCAATCGGGCAAATTCCGCTGCACCCTCAATTCTCCGGTTTTTTGTCAAAGAGCTTGCTTTTTGCAGAAGGCGGATTATTTTTGGGCGAAAGACTAGCAACGCAACTCAATTTCAGGCAGGGAACGGATAAAAAACACCTGCAAATAGGAAGCGGCTATGATTTTGACAAAAAAGGCATATTTGGCGAACTGAGCCTCCAATACGATTTCTCCATTTCAAAGCAAATCAGCGGCGCGGCAATCCGCATAGCCCCCAACTTCCGCCACAGAGAATACTCCGACTTTTACGTATTCGATTACGACATTCCAATCTACCAAGAAGGGAACAACGGAAGAAGGCTACACAATTTCCCCTGGAGAAAGTAAAGGAGGGAACGGGACTTCCAGCTCTATGCTTATGGGGCAATGGTCGCTCATCATAACTTCTGGATGCACAGAAGCATTCGTAATGCAGCTCTTCAAACCGCCATCCACAAAAGCGTAATCCAAACGCCAGCCCACGTTGCTTTCCCTTGCTCTGCCCCTGTTGCTCCACCAGGTATATGCATCTTTTTGAGTTGGGTGCAAAACTCTGAATGAATCCACAAAGCCGTTTTCAACATATTTATCCAGCCAGGCACGTTCAATTGGCAAAAATCCGCTGATGCCTTCGTTTTCTTTTGGGCGGGCAATATCAATTTCTTTGTGGCAGGTATTGTAATCTCCAACGGTTACCACGTGTTTGCCGTGAGAAAGCCACATAAGCGCATTTTCCAAAAAGGCATCGTAAAAACGGAGCTTGTAGTCCAGCCTCTCGTCGCTTTGAGCGCCGTTTGGAAAATATATGCTGTTCAGCACCCAGTCCGGAAAAACGAGCTGCACCACGCGGCCCTCTTCATCAAATTCTTTTATGCCAAAACCATGATTAACTGTTTCAGGATCAATTTTTGAATAAATGCCAACTCCGCTGTAACCCTTTTTCTTTTGGCACGCAGTCCAAAAAGAATTATAACCGGGGAAATTTCGAATCTCGTCAGGTATTTGCTCATCTTCAGCTCTTACCTCTTGCAAGCACAGAATGTCCGGATCCATCTTTGCAAACCACTCAGCAAAGCCTTTTTGGACTGCCGAGCGGATCCCGTTCACATTCCAACTAAAAATAATCATAAGATAAAATTTAGTAATTTTAAAGAGAAATGTCCATAAAGACCATTATTTTTGCTTTTTTTCTCGGTTTTTCCCTCATTTTGGCGGAAGAAACCACTTTGCGCCTGATTTTTGCAGGTGATATAATGGGGCATACCACGCAAATAAGCGCTGCCAAAAGAGATGCCAAAGGGGGCAAGGGCTACGACTACAGGCCCGTTTTCAAACATCTCAAGCCCTACTTTTCAGGCGCAGACCTTGCACTGATAAATCTGGAGCATACCCTGGCTGGGGAACCTTACACTGGATACCCGAGGTTTTCCTCTCCCGACGAATCCATGTTCGCCATAAAAGATGCCGGGTTTGACATAATAGCTACTGCCAACAACCATTCCCTGGATGGAGGCAAGAAGGGCTTGGAGCGCACGCTCTCGGTTTTGGACTCCATGGAGCTGAAACACTTTGGAATATATAGAGATACGGCGGAAAAAGACAGGAATTACCCACTTATTGTCGAAAAAAACGGAATCAAAATAGCGCTATTAAATTATACCTACGGAACGAACATGCTTGTGGAAGAGACTCCAAACGTAGTCAACCGCATAGACACTGTTTTAATTGCTGCCGATATAAAAAAGGCAAAGATGGCAGAGCCGGATTTTATAATAGCCTTTATGCACTGGGGCAAAGAGTATGAACTCAAGGAAAACGAGGAACAAAGGGAACTTGCCCATTTTTTGGCTTTACACGGGGTTAGATTGATAATAGGCAGTCACCCGCACGTAGTCCAGCCTTTTGGAAAAATTTATGTTCCCGGATACAAAGATTCCGTGCCAGTTGTATATTCCCTTGGCAATTTTATTTCAAATCAAAGGGACAGAGGCACCGACGGCGGAATAGTTTTTGATGTAACTTTGCTAAAAAATAGTAGCAGGACTAAAATCATAGATTACGGCTATGTGCCTTTCTGGGTTCACAGGTTCAACAAAAGCAACGGATATGCCTTTAGAATTCTCCCGGAATGTACAAAAAAGGAAGCTCCCTGCAAAGAATACAACATGAAGCCAGCAGAAAGGGAGGCAATGGAGCTATTTTTTGAGGATACAAAGAAAATTTTGCGAAATTTACCGCAAAAAAGCCATAAATGAATTTTTTTTCAAAAAAAACCTTGATTTTCCAAAAAAAATTTACTATATTTGTATTATGTCAATTAGGGGAGCAATACTTCAACCATTAGAGTTATGGAAAATCCATCCAGTTCCTTACGTGCGCGTGTATCTGCTTTTCTGAATACGACGTCCCTTTTCCCTCCAAATCCCTCATTTTGCAGGCTGCGAGCCGCTACGGTTATTCATATTTCTGGTAGTGCTGAGTCGGAGGGGAACTGAGGGTTGGGGCCTCAGTGATTCAGCACTACCTCTTTTTAAACTTCAAAATTCAAGCTATTTTTCCAAAACCGTGTAGAATTGCGAACCAGAGCGCCTTACCAGCAGCAAAATAGTCTTGGCTTCCGTACCAAAAGCGGCATTGAAATCCTTTAAGCTCGCCATGTACTTATTGTTTGCAACCAAGATTATATCGCCTTTCTTTATGCCGGCCTTTTCAGCAGGAGACTTGTCCGTAACAGAAGCTACGAGCACCCCAGCGGAAGACTCTGAAAGCCCAGCCCCTTTCTTTTGTTCCTTGGTTAGCTCTGTCGCTTGAATTCCCCACGCATTTACAGGCGCTTTTTTATCGTCTTTCGACTCTGGCATAACGCCAGCCAGGCTGTTTTCGTCGCGCAAGGCTATATTTACCTTCAATTTTAAAGTTTTTCCGTCTCTTAAAACCTCGAATTCGGCTTTTTCGCCTGGGCGAAGCCCGGCAACGGTATTTCTCAAATCATTTGCATCTTCTATAGCCTTGCCGTTTATGGAACGAACCACGTCGCCAGCCTTTATTCCGCCCTTTTCCGCAGGCGAATCTTCGAAAACCTCGTTAATCAACCCGCCTTTCGCTGGATTTAAGTTCAAAGCTTTCGCAATGCCTGGGTCTATGTCCTGAATACTTACCCCAAGCCAGCCTCGGCTCACCTTGCCATCTTTTAGCAAATCGTTCATTATATTGCTCGCCCAGTTAACGGGTATTGCAAAGCCTATGCCCTGAAAACCTCCATTTCTGCTCAAAATCGCAGTATTTATACCTATAAGCTCGCCAGCCAAATTGAACAATCCGCCGCCCGAATTTCCCATATTTATTGCGGCATCCGTTTGTATAAAGTTTTCGTAGCTGGTAATTCCACGCCCGTGAACGCCCTTTGCCGAGACAATTCCTTTTGTAACCGTTTGCGAAAGCTTGAAAGGGCTTCCTATCGCAATTACCCATTCTCCCACTCTAAGCGCATCCGAGTTTCCAAGCGGAGCGGTTGGCAAATCTTTTACATCATCTTCTATCTGAATAACCGCTACATCGGTAAGCGAGTCTGTTCCCACGACCTTTGCCTTGAATTCCCTTTTGTCCGAGAGCGTAACTTTTATCTGATCTGCCCCATGAACCACGTGGTTATTGGTCAAAATCTGCCCGGAAGAAGATACTATCACGCCGGAACCCTGCCCCTGCTGCTTGTGTTCCCTTTCTTTAGGTTTCTGCTGTTGCCGTTGCGGGCCAAAGAAGAATTGGTCAAAGAAATCGTCTCCGAACCCAAAAAAACCTCCCCGGTCATTTATTTTTATGGTAGCCTCCGTTTGGATGGTGACCACGGTTGGAATCAGTTTTTCCGCCAAATCCGCTATTTCATAGCGAAAAGACTCCAGAGACGGCGTTGCCGCTTTTGGCATTGCCACAGGCGTCAGAGTTTGCAACTGCGCACTTGACGAGCTCGGATTTGTACTGCCGGCAGAGCAAGTGAAAAGAACCGCTCCTATAACAGCGAAATAAATTGGCGACAAATGAGTTTTTTTGGATTTCATTTCTTCCTCCGCAATATTTTTGTGAAAATATAGAAAACTATAGAAATTATTTGACAAAACTGCAAAAAAATGCTAAATTTATATTCCCATCTTCTAGGAGGGATGGCCGAGTGGTTTAAGGCGCACGCTTGGAAAGCGTGTTTACTCACGTAACGAGGGTTCGAATCCCTCTCCCTCTTCTAAATGCAACTAGACAGTAATTTTTTCATTGAAGAACTGCATCTGGGCGAAGTTCTCTTGAATTCGGATGAAAGCTCCCATATAGCAAAATCTTTCAGAGCTCGCGCCGGCGATTCATTGGTTTTATGTGATGGAAAGGGCAGTTTAGCGGAAGCCGAGCTTTTGGAGCCTAACCCCAAAGCCTGCAAAGCGCTGGTAAAAAGCATTGGCAAGAAAGAGCCTCAGCCCAAAATTCACCTGGCCATAAGCTGCCTTTCAGACAATTGCGAAGAGGACATAGCTTTTCATGCAGCGCAATTCCCGCTTGCCGCAATCCATCTTTTGAGAACGGAGAAAAGCCTGGAGCCCAGAGAATCAACCTTGAGCAAACTTTGCCGCAGAATGGAGGCAAAAAGCCTTGCCGCGCTAAAGCAAAGCAGAAAATCCTGGCTAACGGAGATAAAACCCCCTGTTTTTCTGAGCGATTTTTTAAAAAGTTTTAGGGGAAACTTGATTGTTTGCGATAAAGACGGCGAAACTTATGCTCCGCCTTTTTCGCATCTTTCCCCTCACATAGCCATTTTAACAGGCCCGGAAGGAGGGTTTTCCCCAGCCGAACTTGAGGCTTTGAGGAATCAGGAAGCTTTTTTCCTATCGCTTGGGCAAACAAGGCTAAGGGCGGCAACAGCACCGCTTATGGCATTGGGGATTGTCACTTTTTCCTGTTTTGCAAAAACTGCATAACAAAACCCAGAAGGAGCCCGGCTCCGCCAATCCATACGAGGGTTTCGGCATCGCTCACCACGTTGGGATCTTCTTTGAAAAAATTGGCAGCTAGCATGCAACTGCAAATGAACATTATGCAGTATGCGCTCCATTTGCGCCAAAAGCCTATATTGTCAGGAAACAAACGCATTCAAATCTCCTATAAAAACCCAGACTCCAAGCCCGAGCATAACCAACAAACTAACCGCAATATTTGCCAAGAAAAAGTCTCTATTCACTTTGTCCAAGTCATTTGATTTCCTGAATAGATGTATATACAAAAGCGCAATTGCAATAATAGCCAGAGCCACCAGCCAGGGCAAGCCCAAATTCCACCAGAAACCCATAAAAGCAGCGAAGACGAGCATGGCTATATGGCTCAAAAAGGCTATAATCATGGATTTTTGCACTCCGAACCTCACCGGTATGGAGTGCAAGCCCAGTTGTTTATCCGATTCAATATCCTGGCTAGCGTAAATTATATCGAACCCGGCCATCCAAAACATAAGCATGGCTCCCAGAGCGGCTGGAAAAAGCGCAAATTCTCCTGTAACAGCAATCCAGGCTCCGAGCGGGCTAAGGCCAATGGCAATGCCGAGCATAAAGTGCGAGAGGCAGGAAAATCTTTTCCAGAGCGAGTATGAGAGCAGAAACAGGAACAGCGGCAATGCGCAATAGAAAGCGAGCGAATTTAGAAGCCAAGCAAAAAAAACGAAGAGCGTGCCGTTTGCAATTATAAACAAAATAGCATTTCTTTTTGAGATTTTCCCTGCCGGAATATGTCGTTTTGCAGTGCGTGGGTTAAGCGCATCGTATTTTGCATCTGCGAGCCTGTTGAAAGCCATAGCTCCGCTGCGCGCTGTGAACATGCAAGCCAGAATGAGCAAGATAATTTCAACATCCGGCAAGCCGCCGGCAGCAACGAGCATGGAAGCGAGCGCAAATGGCAACGCAAAGAGCGTATGGCTAAAGCGAACAAGTTTTCCGTATTCTGTTATTTGCGAGAGCATTGAAAAAATAAATCTAGAAAAATCGAGGTTCAATATGCAGATAGAGACGATGAAGGAAATCTATGAAAATATATCACTACTGCATGCTGGTTGACTTTTTACGAGAAAAATGTATCTGGATTTAAAAGCTGTTGAGTGAAGCTCGTAAAAACTTCAGAATCGACGTTCTGGAAATTTCTATATTCCTTGCATGAATAATACACAGCACAGCACAGCACAGCACAGCACAGCACAGCACAGCACAGCACAGCACAGCACAGCACAGCACAGCACAGCACAGCACAGCACAGCACAAGCTACAAAATAGAAAATCTGGTTATTTAGCTGTTTTTTTCGTATTTGTCTTTGCTTTCTTTTTGTCTTGCTCAGATGAGCTTAAGGTCATAGATCGTCTTACCGAGGAGGATTTGCTTGCTATGTCTAGTTCGTCTGGCAC
>WQSA01000004.1 GCA_009788135.1 Candidatus Fibrimonadales bacterium | reverse complement strand
CTTTTGAAACAGCTTTAACAGAAGCGGTAGCAAAATATCCTCGCGATGCTTTTGTTATTCAGCAGGTAGTAAAAGAGGAAGATGTTGTGAATTATCTTTATTCGGCAGTCAGTTAGAGGTGTATTTATGGGTTTGCATCATAATTATTCGGTCAACTTTAACATCAATCCACCGCCTCCAGCAAGTTCAAGTGTAAGCATTAGCTTTTCTTCGCATTTTCTATCACAAGTCGGGTTAAACCTTCAGGTCGTAGCTTCGACAGCTTCTGCTGATTTGCAGAATCCAACATTTGACAAAAAAATGGCGGCATCAGAAATAGTCATGGCTCATTTTGATACTGGTGCTAGTAAAACTTCAATTAGCATTGAGTTGGCAAAGAGGTTGAAGTTAATACCAATAGGCTCGTACAAAAGTTTTACTGCCGCTGGACCTACAATAAGCCAGTCTTTTGCAATAGATTTGCTTTTTCCGTTTGCGAATTTAATGCCATTCATAAACTTGTCGATAGGCTCATGTAATTTAACTGGGCAGAATTTCGATGTATTATTAGGTCGTGATGTTATGTCCAGATGGAATATAGTTTGGAATGGCCCAACTTCAACCGTTTTCATAAACGACTGATATTTTCAATATTTCCCGACCCTCATGTGCAAGCCTGGGGGTTATTTTGTAGCCATTTACCTAATCCATTCCATAGTTACTCGCTGATGAATTTAGTACATCGCCTTCTCCATCGCATCCTTGACGGCGGCGCAGTAGGGTTTGGATTTGTGGGCGGTTTGGGCGCAGGTTTTCATTATGCGCTTTCCACAAGTTGTTTCTGTTATCACGAACAATTGATGAAACGACTTTTTGTTATCTAGGAGCATATTATTACGCAATTCGTTGTGCAATTCGCAAGTCTCAATGTTACCTACAAACCAATCCCAAGCTTCTGCGTTGCTAGTTGCGTTTCCAGCTATAGCACGATATTCATAGGTCCTTGTTTTGTAAACTGTGTGATCGCCGGTTTGTGCATGGCAGGTTATAGCGGTTATCAGCAAGATGGGAAATAAATTAATCATGCTTTACCTTTTATCCCTATATTTTTCAGCAAGAGATAGGATTTCTCGCATTTTATTCCGTTTATTATTTCTTAAATACTCTTTTAGCCCATTTTTAATTTTATTATAATCAAATAAGTCGCAGAATTTGTTGTACATAGACTTAGCTTCTTCGGAATGCTCAATATTTCCGCTATCTTCTCCGCACTTTATAAACTCTAATAAAGATTCAACAAAGCTATTATTAATATTGTAGACATCTTTTTTTAACTGTTCTGCTATTGCCTCATCCTCTAATTTTTCTTTATACATTCCTAGAAATTCATTATTATTATTTTTTAAATACTCTAAGATTTTTTCTACATTACATTCTTTAAGTTGAACCCTCATAAAACAATAAAAAACAGCAGATACATGCTCAAAATGCTTTAAGAATTTATTATCTTTAAGTGCTGTTTTTGCAAACAGATAATGATGCTTACCTTGTATGCCTAATAAAAAATCAGTACTATGCTGTAGAGCCGTCATATACTCGCTCCTATCCTCTAAGTCTTTAATTTTACTTTCAAAATTTTTGATTTTTGCCAATTCATCTTTTAATTTATCATTAGTCCTAAAATTATAATAAGAAAGAAGTACAATAAATACGCCAACTAAAGCAACTATTATAGAGATTTGATATACAAAAGTGGAAAAAGAATTTTGCATTTTGTCAAAAGCTGCATTATGTAGCACCTGCGTTTCTTTCGCCGCATTAATAGAAATAAAATTATCCGAAAGAAACTTCTTATTCAGAGAATCTACCCGCTCATCTAAATTCTTAACAGTCGTGCCGATGCTATCGATTATCCTACTCTGCGAATTATTAGCCAAACACGCAGAGGTAGCGAGGATGAGTAAAAGTATAAGTTGTTTCATAGATTATTCATTGCGCCTTTACTTTCATTCCAGGTATCTATATATTGTTTCTTCGGAGGGTAATTTTTTATAAAATCCCTAGCATTGACGCGTTCATGCTCAAGCAAATTCAACTCATCTTTTGACATTTTGCTTTTTATGTTTTCATACCAGCTTTCAGTCAAATATTCTCTCGCTTGTTTTGTTATGCGAAAATTGACCGTATCTTCAATAAAACGATGGTCTACATCTCCGAATTGTTCTAGAATGCCTAAATTTACCAAGCTTTCAATTCCGATATACGTAAAGGGAAGTTTTAGCGCATTTCTTCTTGGAGATACAAAAAGGCTTAACAAGACAATTTCAATCCTGTCTAATTTTTTTATAGATTCCAGTACTTTGAAATGACCAAAAATGCCTTTTATGCTAAAAAATTTGAACATGAAATACAATGTAGAAAATAAAAGCGCAGCTGAAATGATTTGCCAGAAATATTCGTTGACAATGCTGAATTTAATAGAAGTTATCTTAATTCCGGTCAGAGTCAATATTAAGCCTATGACTTCCTTTATTTTGATAGCTAAATCAATTATATCTTTTATTTTTCCGATCCATTCCATAAGTTACCTTTAGATTTATCTCCCGCTATTAACTGTATCTACAATACTTCCCACATTAGGCATCTCTGGAGTTGAGCTATCTTTTAGCAATCCGGTATCAGAGCGACTAAATAGAGATGTTATTATTGTAGGCCTGTCGCTATCTTTTGATACCTATTGCAACCCCATCCCATCCGGCATATTCTTTATTCCAAAAAGCAAAAGAGTCTTCTAACCTAGTTGTTGAAAATATATAATTAAATCCATCCTCATGTCGTTTTTTGTCAATCCGTTCGTTAGACACCCTTTCTTTGCAATTAACAGGAAGATTACTAAACACATTCCTCTTATTTTTTTCTAAAAATTCCTTTAACACTAAACCCTCGGACGGATCTTTCAAAAAACTAGATGCGGTAAATCTTATGTTTACGTTTTTATTTCTCTGCTTACCTCTTTTAGGAGAAAATATTTTTTCTAATACGTCAATTTTTGTATAATGCCAAACTATATCATCTTGTTTATTTTCCATTATATCCTCTTTAAAATTTCCAAACCTACGCTCTAGTAGCTTCATGAATCGGTATAGATTCGTCAAGTAATCCTAATTGACCGGCAGCATAATAACTTTTATATCCGCATTTGTTGCAAACTGTAACAACGGAATAATTGTAATCAATTATTTTTTCTGTTTCTGAAATCTCTGAATTTTCATTTATGATAATCGGATCGCACACCGCCTCTTTAACAAATCCATTTATAAAAAAATAATCTTCACTGCCGCAAGATAGGCATTTTATATTTTTATTTCCAAGATTTTTCTTTAGAGAAGTTTCAATTTCACTTTCATTAAATTCTTTTCTAAAATACAATCGTGCTTTGTCGCGAATCCACATTTGTTTTTCTTTATTACTGCTCATTATTTATCTCCTGTTTACGTGAATCTTTATCACACTGTTTTAAAATTATGTTAAGTCCATTTATAACCGTTTTAATGCCATCTACAACAGTTTTATTATTAACACCTATGGCTATATTATTTTTAGTCACATATTCCTCATGGCAGCGTTTGCGGAACTTTTCTCCTAGAGCCTCCCCCAGAAGCTCGTCAGCGTTTAGACCTAACTCTACAAGCTCCAGCATAACACTATAAGAAACGCTAGAAGGACTTTTAGCATTTACTTTGGTTACCTTGCTTATGTAGCTGTCGGTTTTATTCAAACTTTTCGCTAAATCGGTCTGACTTTGACCTGTACGGTGCATGAATTTTAGCAAATCTGGCTTGTCCATGACATATATATAGGTTTTTTTGACTAAAAATTAAGAAAAATTAACTTTTTTAACTTTTTTTGAACTATTGCTCAAAAAATAATGTATTTTATGTAGTATGAGTTTAGAAAAGTCAACTTTTAGTCAACGATGTAAGATTGTCGCTGTTTCGCCAATCGCAGGAAACCTTATAAGAAACGAGGTTGATAGGCTTAGGGCACAGGGTCTATCCGCTTCGGATAAAAGCGTAACGAGTGCTGCTATAGTCAAGGTTTACGGCGAAACTCAAGCTCCCCAAACGCATGGCGCAGGGGGTGCAGATGTTTGAAAATGCGGAAAATCGGCTGAAGAATATAAAGCGGATTAATGACTTACAGAAAGAATCTGGGAATGCGTTAGAAATGCTGCGAGATTTATGCTTTTCATCTTGTTGTACAGAATGTACAAGAAAATCTCTTGCTGCTGTAAGGGATTGCCTAGATGAATTTGGAAAAGCGGTTAAAGCTATAAAAAAACATATACCACGACTTCAGGCAGAGATTGCCCATTATACGGTTATAGCGCAAACTTTGGAAAGAGCAATTAGTGCTGTTGACAGCGCAGGGGGTGATGATGTTTAACTTCTTCAAAAAAAGCCCGAAGCCTCTAAATGAAATTAAAATTGCAGTCTGGATAAATACAAGTGATATTGCATGCTATCTTGATTCGGACGATGCTAGACTGGGTAGGGTTTTTAAACATTTGTTAGTTAAAGCAACTGATAGCGCATTATGTGAATTTGCTAACGAGAAAACGGGGGATAGCGATGTTTAGCTTTTTCAGTAGAAAAAATATTGAGAAAAAAATGCCTGACATGAGAGGGTATTTAATTCTTTGCATACCCGTGCATGAAGCTTTTAGAATGATAAAGATTCCAAATAGCAATCTGGGAGAAGAATTTAGCAGTAGAATAAGTATGGAACTATCATCCGCTTTTGCATGCAATGATGGGGGTAGCGATGTTTGAAACGCTTAAACATGCAATGAAATGCAAGTTATGCCGCAGAGCATGGATAAAGCATTTTATAGCCAAATTTAGAGGAAGAGAAAGGAGGATTGATGTTTAAAAAGAAAAAACGCATCCCTGCAATTATTTTCTTAATGAAAAGCGGTGATAAGCATGCTGTGATGAACGTTGATTGTGAAATGATAGCTAATGTATTAAAGTGCGTTACTAATGAAATTAATGCAAGTTTCATTCATTATTATAACATTGACGACTCTATAAGCTCGTTTGTAAAAATTAGCGAAATTGAATCTATATCAATGGTAGATATTCCTCAACGTTACATTGAAACTTGCGTTAAGGGATTAAACTCGCCAACAGGATGGGGTATTATAAAAGTTGCAAAGATGGAGGGTGAGAATGATTGATATTTTAGCCATAATAGCATCCATTCTATTAAGCGCTGCTGCTATTTTAGTTATTTGCTACTGGGATTTACTAAGAGAAGATAAACGCAATAAAGAAGCTAAGGCATCTGGTGCGCTCAATTTCAGCATTTCGCTTCAAACTCACAGCGTTGTAATCGGCAAAAATTGTACTCATTCGTGGAACAACGAAGTTTATAATCAGTATCTCAGAGGCGAGATTGAAGCCTATGATTTTTTCAATGACAAAATGGTAAAGCGGGAGGCGAAAAAATGACAAAAAATGAACTTGATGAATTAACATCTAAACTCTCCGAAGTGATAGAAAGTTCGCTTAAAAATAATAATATTCAGAATGTTGGAATTTTAAGTAATGCTTTGATTAATATTCTGAACCATAACCTGCCTAAGGAAAAAGACGGAAATATTTCAAGAAACGAAGATTTAATTAACTTTATTGAAAAGCTGGATGAGTATGATGCTAATTTTGATTACGCTACCGGCATTAGAAATTTTACGTTATTTTTAGCTTGCAAAATAGAAAAGTTAAGACGGCAGCTCGGAGATGATTATGTTGAAAGCGTTAAAATTATACCAACTCCCGAGTTAAAAGAGAATTCCATAAAACATTATAAAAAAGATGGCGAATTTATGGCAATTCGGAGTATATTACGACTTGCGATTTACAATTTTGAAAAAATGTTGGGGATAACGAAGTGTCCAAGCGATAGATACAATGAAGAAGAAATGATGGCGAATTCTTGCATAAGCAAACGGAGGTTGTAATGTATTATTTCCTTGCCATTTGGTTTGCTGTAATGTTGCTTTTGCTCATATTAATTACAGTTTTTTCTATTAAAACAATAGAATGTCGTAGAAGGATGGGTGAAGATATTGATGAAGTGAATAAAGTTTTAGATAGGATTCTAGCAAACAAATACAGTAGGAGTTAACCAATGATTAGATTTCTGAAACAGCTCGCATTGGGCATATTAGTTGCCATCGTGGACATGGCAGTAATATATGCATTAGCAAGTATAAAAAGTATTGAATTTGACGATGCCGATAAACTCATAATCGGTTGTATATGCGGCATTTTGGGGGTGCTGACCATAAATACAAGCGCAACAAAAGCGGGAGATGGCAATGTATAAATCAATTAGGGAATTACTTTCGTATGTAAAATCTGGTAAGTGCAATATGTTATGCATTGAGTTTGGGACGTTCCTTTGCTTCATATACTGGTCGTTTAACATTTCAAATGGCTTTGTTCCATTTCCGCCAATTTTCACGCTAATAACATTTTCCATTCTTACGCCGCTTAATCTGCTTATGCTAGTGCTGCATATCTCTGGGAGAATCAAAAAAAATGACCGCTGACCTATCCGAGCACTCCAAAGCATTGAGGGCCTACGCCAGGGCCTGCAAATCCTCCCTAACCAAAGAGGAGGCCGCCGAGCATTGCGGCATGGCGGTAAAGACATTCGAGAAGCATGCGAGGCTGAACGGCATACCATACGAGCAGAGAGGCGATTTCCGCTTTTACCCGAAATCGGGGGTGGAGCGGTTCATGGGAGACAACGAGGCAACTATAGCGATGCTGAATTACGAGCCCCAGAAGGGCCGCATTAGAAGGAATTAGACTTTAACCGCCTCCCCTGCGGATACCGTTGCTCCGGTCGCAGGGCGAGGCAAACAAACCCCGGAGCAACACACAGGAGCAACACATGACGCAAGTCACACAACGCACTCCGGCGCAGCCTGGGGAGGCAGCAGAGCGGACAATTCCGCAATCCACATACTTAATCGGCATGAGAGATGCCAAGCACGGCTACTACGACAAGTGGTATCGCTACAATCACAGAGATAATGGAGCGATGTACGATGCGGGCTATGAGTATGGCGGAGCATTATACAATGTGCCTAGCCACACTATAATCGCAGGGAGGGTCACCGTATGAGCAACGCACTCACAACAACGCAGCAGGGGAATCTAGTTCCGCTGCAAGAGATAGAAAAAGCCGCCGAATACATCGCCAAATCAGGCCTGTTCGGAGCTAAGACGAAAGACCAGGCCTGTGCCCTCATGCTTGTTGCCCAGAGCGAAGGCGTTCACTACGCAAGGGCCGCAATGGCTTACGACGTTATTCAGGGCCGCCCCGCGCTCAAATCCTCGGAAATATTGAGCCGCTTCCAAAATGCCGGAGGCACGATTAAATATATCAAATCGGACAATACCGAGTGTGAGGTAGAGCTTACGCACCCGCAAGGCGGCAGTCTCACGGTTAAGTGGGACATGAAGCGAGCGGAATATGCAGGCTTGTCTGTCCGCGACACCTGGAAAAAATTCCCGAACCAAATGCTCAGAGCGAGAGCGGTAAGCGAAGGCGTTAGGGCTTTGTTTCCTGCTTGCCTAAACGGCTTTTACGCGACGGAGGAGGTTCAGGATTTTGCGGAGCCCGAAGTGGCGCAAACGCAAACGCCGCCGGCAGCCAAGCAGGCGAAACCGAAACCGCCAGAAGCAGCAGAAGCGGAAGTGGTGCAACCGCAAACGCCGCTGGCGAATCCCGACTACACCGTGAACATAGACGGCGCAAGCCGCCAGCAGCCCAAAGAGCTGCCGCCCGAGCCGGGATGGCTTAAGCCGCTGCAAAACTGGCTCAAATCAATCAAAGATCAGAAAAAGGTTATAGGCATCATAAAAAACTACTGCCCGACCGACAAGCTCGCAACGCTTGGGGCGCAGCAGGTCAATTCGCTGTCCCGTGACATAACCGAAGCTATAGACGATGCGTATATAACGGACGAACTGCTTTTAGCCCTGGAGGAATCAAAATGATAGAAAAACCATCAGAAGCGCAGCAGAAAAAATACCTCGAGGCCATATTGGAGCATGCGGACAGAGCCAGCCAATCCGCAGACAAGACGGAGCCCAAGCTTGAGCTCGTGGAATTTGCGAAGCAGGATAATGTTATCGAAGCTTACGCGGGAGATTTGAACTTTATGGGAAATTTCCTCATACAGACCGAATCTGTGGTAGCCGCCGCGCAAAAAGAAGCGGCTAAGTACACTGGTCTCGTATGCAATTATTGCGATCTCAACGAACGCAAGGCGTACGATAAAGAAGTTAAAAATGCCAAAAAGACTTTTACCAGATTTGACGAAAACGCAAAACGAGTAAAAGAAGAATTCACGCCTTATCCCAACGGCATAGACCGCACCAGGCGAGGCGTGAAATCTGTCTGGGAGCCTATATGGGCCAAGCTGGAGCATCCCGGCAAGGAGATAGAGGCGCAGAATGAGCGGGTGGAGAAAGTGTGGGAGAAGAATCTGAATCTATCCGATGTAAGATGGGAAATGGAAACTTTGCTTAAAACTACAAAAGAGAGCAGTCCGAGCAAGTACTCCACCATCGAAGAGGCGGCAAAGTTCAACGCCGCAAAATCTGAGTACACAAAAGCCATTGAGGAAAAGCTGGAGAAAATAGCCAAGCTTGAAAAAATGGAGCAGATGGAAAAAGAACTGCAGGCGGCAAAGGCTAAAGAGCTTGAAGAGCAGCGCAAGGCGCAACAGGCAGAAGCGGAAAGGCAAGCTAGAGTAGCGGAAGAGCAGCGCAAGCAGCAAGCGGCGTTGGAAGCGGAGCAGAAGCGCATAGCGCAAGAGGCCGCGGAATTGGAGAGACAGAAGCAGGCGGCGGTAAATCCTGCAAGTCCCGAGCTGGAGAAAAACACCGGGACAGGTGCGCCGCCTGCGAATGCAAACAGGAGAAAAGAAGTTTGGGATGAGATAGACAAGGCTATAGCTAAGCTCATAGTAACGTCTACAGCCGATGTGTATGCCAAAGCCGCAATAATACGCCGTGCCATAGTGCTCGGTCAAATCCCGCACGTAACCATCAACTACGGGGAGGGGAATGTATGAGTACGCACATTGAAAAGGTAAAAGAAACAGAGAGCAAAGTGAAGGAAGTTAGCGATTATCTACATAATCTAAAACAGCAGCTCGAAAAAAGGTTATACAATGTTAAGAATGGTTATACAATAGAAATACATGACGCATTGTACAACAAAAGTAGAGCGGAAGATGTTTTTATTGACATCGATTTTCGGAACACAAAAGAGGACGTCAAATCCGTGAAAATCTACGTGGAGCTGGACGATGGAATAAAGTCCTTTGAGTTCAAACGGGAGGCCGCCGATGTATAAAATCTACTACAAAGACGGAAGCTGCAAAGAGTTTGAAACGCTTTAACAAGGAGGATAAATAATGAAAGAGCAGAAAAATCTCTTCGGAGAAACGGAGCGCGTAAAGTTCATACTCTACGCAAACAAGAAAAACACCATCTTCTGCAACGTGGAAGAAAACGGGTTCGTGGAAACGCCGATTGTATTATCGGAACTTGAAAGCCTGTTCATAGAGGATAAATTCAACACTCGCTTGATTGTTGACGATTACCTTTATTTGGCGCAGACGGATTTCCGCAACTCGGAAGAGTATAAAGCGTGGGAGGAAGACCAGACGAAAAATCCCTACAAATATACCGCCACATGGAAACCGGTAGATTTCAATTACGGAAAATGGAAAGTTGAAAAAGGCAAGATTTCAAACGGCTACAACAAAGTCTCTTTGTCAAATTTCACCAATTTGCAGCTAGGCACTATTGAGACCTGTTTTGAATACAACACTCAGTACAACTACTTCCGTCTCATAATCAACGACATCCGAATCTACATCGTGGGAGAGTTCGAGTAATGCACGTGATAACCATTGCGAAAATCCCAAGCGTGAATCATTACGTGAGACACGCCAAGGGGAAGCATTTCAAGAGCAAGGATGTAACAGCGTTCGAGAAGGCTGTAGAGGCGCAATTAAGCCAGCTATTCCCTTTTGATAGCGGTTACCCCCTTGGAATCGGAAAAGAGCCTGTAAAGCTATCTATAACCTTTGTATTGCGCAAGGATTTATACAGGCGCGATCTCGACAATATGCCTAAAGTCTTCATTGACTGCCTGGCTGAGTTTTACGGATTCAACGATAGCCGCATAGAAAAACTCGTGCTTGAAAAAAGCTGGACAAAACGCTCAACCACGAGCTTATTCTTTGGGAGGTTATATGAGCCCTAAAGAGCATGATATAAAGCGCAGGGCAAGCCTAAAGGCCAAGAAGCAGGAAAAGGCGGGGAATGCTATAAGCGTAGAGCAGCAGCGAATATTTGCTAATTATCGCAAGGTTGAAACTTGCATGAATTGCGCAAAATCTACGAGCTGCTCAATGCTATCAAAGGACTCTTGCATCTGCGACTTGTGGGAGGGGAGCAAATGACGCATAAAGAAGCTATAGAATCGCTCAGGGAAACCGCCAGATGGGCGCACGACATGATGAGACGCTTCGATGCTGCCAACAACAGCCGTAGGTCTTGCGAGGCAGCGCGCCATTGCGAGCGGATAAGGGATGTTATACTGCTCGTAGAAAGGGAGGGGTGCGGATGAAAACTCTGCCTGTAAATTACGTGCTGCTGCAAGAGCTTACTACCCGCCTTTTGCTCGTTTCCGAATTAGAAGAAATGACAAGGGCGCATAGAGAAAAGTGTAAGAATTACATCAGCGGCTACCGCAAGAATTACAGAAAAACTCCGTGTAAGAATTACAAAAAAGATGTAATAATTACAGATTCCGAGAGTGTAAGAATTACAAAAAAATGTAAGAATTACAGCGGCGAAAATGTAAGAATTACAACGCCATGCGAAACGCCAACAAATGCGGAAGTTATCGGCTCCGCTGGCGTTTCCGCTGGTGAGAAAAGTGTAAGAATTACAGGGGGTCTGGGGGGAGGTTTGGAGGGGGGTTCTTTTAATTCAAATAACAATAAGAATAACGTTACGGATAATGATGTTACATGTGTAACAAAAAAAGAAAAAATAAATAAAAAAGAAAAAAGCGAAAATGTAAGAATTACAACGCTTTTGAATTACTCGGAAGATTTTGAAAAAGCATGGAAAATTTTTCCCAAGAAAACAGAAAAAGAAAAATCGTTCGAGCTTTGGCAGGAATATCAAAAAGCCGGAATACTCCCAAACCTTGAATTTATCATCGAGGCATTGAAAATAAGCTCAGAAGAATTCGGCTGGGAGAGCATGGAAGAAAAGCGCTTTATACAAAGCTTTCGCCGCTGGTTGCATAACAAGGAATGGCGCAGCGTTGAGGACAGGGTCAATATACGCCTAGAGAAGCGCAGGGCGCAAATAACAGCCCAGCAGCAATGCAATGCCTGTAATAGGGATTTTACGGCTGAAGAATGGGCTAAAACTCAAAAGGCTATGAGAGAATTGATGGAACAAGACAAACGGAGAAAATCAGCATGAGCATAGAAGTTGTATTGAAAGAGCGCAGCGCGCTCTACGGAAGCTACGAAATGAACGCGGAGGCGAAAGAGGCCATAGCCGGCATTCTGCAAGCTCTTCCGAGCTGGGGCAGGGCCGAGCCCGTGCACAGGCAAGGGGCGATGATGGTGATAGACAAGCTCGTGAGGGCATTCAACGGCGACCCGCGCTATCCGGACAACTGGGTCGACATACAGGGCTATGCGAAGCTCGTGGAAGGCTATATCGCAAAGGAGGCCGCCAATGCTGACGCTTAAGCTAACGCGCAAAGAGTTCCAAGCAGACCGCACGTTCGGTACGCTGGAGATATACAACGAGAATGGCGAGCAGCTGTTCAAGTGCGATACCTTGGAGGATAAAGTCAGAGATGCGAAAGTTCCGAAGATTACCGCCATCCCTTACGGCTACTACGACATGGCGAAAACATACAGCCCGAAGTTCATGCGGGAAATGTGGCTGTTGCTCAAAGTGCCGAACTACGAAGGAATCCGCATTCACGCCGGAAGAAAGCCTGAACACACGGACGGCTGCATACTGGTCGGCATGAGAGAGAAAAATGAGCTGGAGCATGGCAAGCAGGTTCTGAAAAACTTCGAGGATGCCATGGACCAAAACTACACGGGATTGGCAAGGATGGAGATTGTCAAGGAGGCAGGCAATGCTAACTAAGAGAGATCCGTTTGACGCTGTTTACCTATGCTACAGCCGCAAAGGCTGGCAGGCTACATACGCAGGCAGGAACGCGCGAAAGAAAGCTATGGACTTTTGCGCTGAATACAGCGAGGAGTGCCATGTGGTGCCTTATTACAAAGGGGGCAGGTGATTATGAAACTTAAAACTAAATGCTTTCAAATGCCCCTGATAATCTATAAGAGTTTAGGCGAGGAAGTTCAGAAAAAGATTTTAGGACGCTTGATTGACTACGGACATTTGAAAACTGCCGAGCGGCTGAATAGATATATCTGGAAGGAGATGGAAAATGCGTAAATGGTACGAAAAAACAAACAAGCCGAACCAATGCGTAGTAAAGCGTATTTACGCCTGCAATTGCCATGTATCGGGCAACTGCAAATATTACAAGGCGAACTATGGGAATAAACGCTGCGTTAACCTTGCGGATAGAAACTGCACGTGCAGGGAAGCTATAGAGGAAATAAAATTTAAGGAGGCAGAATGCAGATAACCGATTTTACGTTCACCAATCCGGCATTCACGACCATAGGCGCAAACCTATACCGCTTCACGCAGGATTGCGACATATGTGTCAACTTGCCAGCGGGCAAGGGCTACAAGTTCACATTGCTCAAAGGCTTCGTTACCAACTTCCGCAGCGGCCCGGACATAATCAACTCCGTAATACCTAAGTTCGGGGACCAGGATTTGACGCTTTCCTACGCTGTGCATGACGCGTTGTACACCCGCGCGGGCTCCACGCTCAAAACCGCAAAGCACATGGCAACGAAAAAGTTCGCAGACGAGTTGTTGAGGGAAATGCTCAAGGAGTGCGATCGCTGCACAAAAGCGCAGATTAAGCAGCTTGAGATGGACAAAAAGGCGAATAGCCTAGAATACCGCGAGCCGTTCAACGAAAGGATAAAGTTCCTCAAAGGGCAGATTCTCGGAAGCGTGAAGATTTGGGCTATATTCCAGGTCGTGGATAAATTCGGCGGCAAAGCGTTCAATGAAGCGGAAGTTTATCCGTACGATGAAAACTTTGACAAGATTCGCATGGAGGTGCTATGACTGAAAAAGAAGGGATAGAAACTTCCATCAGAATATACCGCCTGAAAGACATGATGGTTGGCGTAAGAAATATTATAAGCGAGGCTAAAGACGAAATAGCCGCGATAGAAAAGAAGCTTGATGTTTTGCAGGCAGAAATCGCTAAAGCAGGAAAGGAATGCGAGCAGCCGAACCTGTTTACTATGGGGGCAGCATGAAGAAAATTATATGGGCGTTGTTTCAATCCGAGACCAAGTTCCCCGAGTTTGACGGCTACGAGACTTACAGCTTCGGCATAGGCGGCGGCACGGACCACATACACATGGATTTGTCAACGCCGGAATGCATAAAGGAGCTGGAGAAATACCCTAAGCCCGATGTTATTTTCGCAAGCCCGCCGTGTGAAAGCTGGATTGTAGTGAGTGTTGGTAGCATACAAAAATACAGCAAAGAAAAAGGCAGAAACTTGCATTGGAAAAATAAATGGGAGGCGTTTGACTTTTACCCAAACGCAAAAAGAATAAGAGTTAATGGCGTAAATACCGCCACAACAACAGGCAAGATTATTCAGCATTTTAATCCTGATTTATGGGCTATCGAAAATGGCAACACTTCATGGATTTTTGATTATATAAAAGACTTCACGAAATTAAGTGGCTACAAAAACAAATGCAATTATTACGCTTACAGCTTTGATGTTTTGAAGCCTACTATAATCTACAGCAACCTAAAACTATGTCTCAATAAAAGAAAAGTCGATAAGCTGCTGCGAAACGTTACGGATTCCGGAGTGGGTTCAAAAAAATTATATAAGAAAAAAGTTGCAGCCGGAATAAAAGCTATTTATAATTACAAAGAGCGCTCCAAAGTCCCACCCGACCTCTACCGCCACATATTGCAGCAGTTCGAGCTCGGCGGCCAACCAACATTATTCCCCCTGGAGGAAACAGCATGAAACCGAAATTCAAGACCGAATTGTACAATGATCATTTCCAGAACTTCAAGCGTTACGGCATTCCCAAGGCGCAGCTAATCATTGCGGACATCCCTTATAACCTGGGGAACAACGCATACGCAAGCAATCCGTCGTGGTACAAAGACGGCGACAATGCCAACGGCGAGAGCGACAAGGCGGGCAAGGAGTTTTTTGACATCGACAAGGATTTCCGCATAGCGGAGTATATGCACTTCTGCAGCCAGATGATGCGACCGGAGCCAAAGGAAACGGGAAAGGCTCCATGCATGATTATATTCTGCGCATTCAAGCAGATACCCATGATTATTGAATATGGCATAAAGCACGGATTCAAGCGGAACATCCCATTGTTCTTCATAAAGAATTATTCTGCGCAGGTTTTGAAGGCGAACATGCGCATAGTGGGAGCTACAGAGCATGCAATAGTATTGTATCGTGATAAATTGCCTAAATTCAACAATGATCGTAAAATGATTTACAATTGGTTTACTTGGTTCAAAGACACGAACACCCCGAAAATACATCCAACGCAGAAGCCCATAAACGTGCTTAAAAATCTGATACAGATTTACACAGACCCCGGCGATGTGGTAATTGACCCCGTTGCCGGAAGCGGTACTACATTAAGGGCATGCGCAGAGCTTAACCGCAACTGCTACGGATTTGAGATAAAGAAGGATTTTTACAAGAAGGCTAAGGACGTGATGTTGAAAAATATTCAAGGAAATTTGTTTTGCGGAGGTAAAGAATGAAACAGGTTTGGAAAAAGAGACCGGGCACGACCGCCTATACAGGACTTGAAAAGCCGACTGAAAAGCAGTTCAAACAAGCCCTCATAGGGCTGTATAACCCGGAGATACGCTACGATTATTTTTACGGCTATATATTACTTCGCAGTGATGTTTTTAGTAAAGGTGGAAAGTGGATAGAACATAAGCTATGGTGGCTCCATAGCGGTATGAGAGATACTAAAAACTACACTCGAATACCACGCATGGAAAAGCTATGCACCAAATACAGAAAATGGATAGGAGAAATGAGAGAGGAAAAAATCGTAATCGGAGAAGCCCCGAAACAAAGGAGGCTCAAATGCGTGAGATAAAATTCAGGGGGAAATCCCATGCGCAAGGAACAAAAGTAAATTACATAGAAGCTCCCGAAGGGTGGGTTACAGGAAGTCTGCTAATGTTAAACGCCGGAGCGTACATTGTAATGCAACATCCGACAAATGACGAACTTACTCACGTGCCTGTGTGGGGCAATTCAGTCGGTCAATACACCGGCCTCAAAAACGGAACTTCCGAGAAGGATATAAAAATGCAGCAGATGCTAAGGGAGCTAGGATTGCTCCAAGACGCTATAAAGTACTTTGAGGCTATGAGCCGCAACGAAACCACCGCCCAGCAGGGCACAACCGCCGAGAGGCAAGGAGAGACGCTATGAGCGAACTAGGCACCACATGCGAACCGCAAAGCTGCAAAATTGAGAAAGTATTCATTTCTCAGGCAATGAGAGGATTAACCGTAGAGGAAATCCGAAGTCAGAGAGCAGCAGCAGAAGAGGCTATAATCAAGGATTATGGCGAAGTTGAATTTTTAGGCACGGAGCCTAAAGAAACTCCATTTCCACCAGCGGATAACAAAACTATAGCTCAAGCGAGAATAGAAGCGTTATCCGATTCTTTGAAGATTTTAGCTAAGGCAGATTTACTCGTTTTAATCAAGCCGCAGGGAAAACTTCCTGATGGCTGCTTTATTGAAACTTCCGTTGCAAAACGCTACGGAATATACGTAAGAACCTGGCGGCCTGAATTCAAAAGTGGATGGGAGGAGTTCGGCTAACAGCCGTAAGGGAACAAAACGCAGCCGCCGAAAGGCGGCGCAACATTGGGAGAGAAGTATGATACTACAAAAAATTTCCGAGATGAGCGATGCAGAGTTTTTCCAGCTGTTCAAAATCGTGCTTGTTACGACATTTTCATCCATCGCATTATGGGCGTGGGTTTTGGAAGATTACGCTATCAAGATGCTGAATAAAATCAAAGAGCGGTTCAGGGAGAAGGACCCGATTTTAGCGGAACTTGCCTCGTTAGCAAAGTACTATCACAATCTAGGAGCATTTGAGGACTTTTTAACCACTAAATGGAAGCATGAAAAATTTGCCGGTTGCGCATTGCAAAGCAGCATGGAAAACGCCGAGCGGCTGAAAATGCTCGATGAGCTTTGCCGACTTAGACGGAAATTCTACGAATATTCCAAAACCCTCATTGGGTATAGCGGCGGTCGTGGGCATTCGGTTTTCTGGAGGGAAAAATGACCCCCAACGCCATCAAAAAAGCGAAGTTAAAGCACGGAGATACTGTTGGTAACAAAATCGCCCAAGTTAGCTACCTGGACAATAGGCGGCGTGTAAAGTTGGTTACGCATGATGAGTTTATGCGGACTGGCAAAAGGAATAAAGATTAATGACAAAAGCTGATATTATTGATGCACTAGAAAAACATCGCCAAGGCTTGCCTCTAACGCTAAAGCAAGTTATGGCTATTCGCATTTATGTGATAGACGCAGGTTTTCGTATGGCAGATGAGAATAAAGATATATACGTACTTCGTGGACTGGATAGCTTGCGCAAATTTTGGAAACAGCTAGAGGATGAAAAAATACATGAGGTAGCACTGCAATGATCGCTCCTCAGCCAAGCAACGCCGAAACGCCCCAGTGGGAGAATTTCCGCAGGCTGCTATGGCATTACCGCAAGCATGACCCCGTTCTCCAGCTCGTGCCTCCGGCAGACTACGCAAGCGAGATTTGGCTGGCTTGGAGCGCAACCCTAAAAATGCCGTTTAACCCCACGAAACGCAAGAGCCAGCTTGGATATATGGTCTTTACGGCGAAAAGGATATTGCGGGAAACGGCCCTTAAAAACTACCAGCCGATCGGACAAAGCAAGTATTATTACAAAAAAGACGGCAATGTGAAAAAAAAGACGGAATCCTACGATGATTTTTCCTATGTACGAAAATAAGGGCGTTTTGTTAGGGAAACGTTAGAAAAAGCAAGGATTTTGTTAGAAAATGTTAAAAGAGAAGCCCAGAAAGTTTGTAGAGTTCGTTGTTCGCGGTTGCGGAATAGCAGAAGCTGCCGTTAAAGCTGGATATTCCAAAAAAGGAGCGGACGTTCAAGCTAACAGGCTAATGAAACAAAAGGAAGTCAGAGATGCCATAGACCAAGCCTATGCCGAAATCAGGAAAGAAACGAAATGGACTAAAGAAAGATTAATCAAAGGCATTGAAGAAATCATAGCGAGCGCGCTTAAGCCTTACGGAGAAAGCCGACCAAATGAATCGGCTGCGCTTAAGGGGCATGAAATGATTACAAAATATTTGAAGTTGGAAGATCAGACCGACCAAAATGCCGAGCCGAAACGGATAACATTTGAAATTGTAATACCAAAAGGAGAAACTGCATAATGGTTAACATATTGCTTTGGGAATTGTTCAAACGACTGGTTAAGCCTAGCAACCTGACCGCCGCACTGAAAAGGATGTCGCAGGGACAGCTAGAGAAGCTCATATCCGAAGCTAAATCTGAGCAGGACGTAAGGGATTTAGCTGCCACCATGAACGAGATGGGCGAGAACCCAGCTTTCAACACGTGGCACCACACGATAAGCTCCAATGTTTACGGCATTACCTACGACAGCGACCGCAAAATCCTGTATGTCGCTTTCAACAGCAAAGAGGGCGGCGGTCCAGGTGATGTATATTCATACCACGATGTGAGCGAGGCCACCTTCTACTCATTCCTTTATTCTCCCAGCAAAGGGCAGTTCGTTTGGGTTTACCTCCGAGGCGGCAGGCTTGGGGGCAGCGCA
This sequence comes from Candidatus Fibrimonadales bacterium, assembly GCA_009788135.1. GTDB lineage: Bacteria > Fibrobacterota > Fibrobacteria > Fibrobacterales > Fibrobacteraceae > Fibrimonas. Next base: position 9,886 of record WQSA01000004.1, on the reverse strand, counting down.
AAGGACGCTGGCAAGTCAAGAGGCACGGTCGGCGGCGGCAATAGGCTTGTGCCGCAGTATAGATACCAGAAAGAGCCCGGAATGAATTTTGGAGACGCTTTATGATGGAAGATGATATGGAGAGCCAATTGGAAGATAGGGATGCGCTCATAGCCTTGGAAGATAAGATTGCAGGCAAGGTCAAGGCGTTTCTCAAAAGGCATAAAAGCAGATGGGAGAATGACATCAGCTACATCAGCGAGACCAAGCAGATAATCAGCGGCAGCGAATGGCGGCAGGCGTTGGTCAAGCTTGCTTTAGAGCTTACGAATTATCCCCATTTGGCTGTTGACCCTTTGAACGTGGTGATTAACCGCATACATAGCCGTTTTACCATGAATCCGCTCAAAATAGAGCAAGCCGCACATTCAATAGCCAGCGGCAACACGGAAAAGCAGGAATCAAGCCTGAACGATTCATTCAGCGAGGCATTTCTGGACTGCTTGCAATACGGCTTGGGCTATATCTATTTCAATCCTGTCGATAAGACCTACAGGCGTTTGGATAATAAATCCGTAATCATGAGCGTAAAGAGCTACACCGATGAAGATACGGACTGGATAGTGCACTTTGACATCATATCCAAGCCGGAAGATTACCAGGTCACCGCCAACAACGGATTGCTCTCCAACAAGGAATGGTCGAAAGATTTGGAGTTCGATCCCGAAAAGCAATGCATAAAGACCGTCGTTTACCACAAGGAGAACGGCACGGTAATGCTGTATGAGTTTGTAGGCGAGCAATTAACCGGAATGCCCGTGGACTTGCAGATGCCCGAAATTCCCATATTCAGACTGAACGGCGAGAGAGTATTGAACAGCGAGAATAAAGAGACTTTCAGAGGCGCATATCACAAAGTTTCCGGCCTCATAGAGATGATGAACGTGTCATTGTCGAGGGTTCTGAAAACGCTCTTGACCATTCCTCGATTCAAGGCGCTTGTGCCGGCAGAGGCCGCTACTAACGATGACTACATGAACATTCTAAGGCTTATGAACAAGGCTGATCTGGCCGTTATACCTTACCCAACCAAGGATGCGGAAGGCAATCCCGTGCAGAGCCGCCCGGAGTTCATTCAGCTTAATCTCAACATTCAGGAATATTTGGAGCTTAACAACCAGCTTGACAGAACGATAAAGGACCATTTCGGAAGCGAATTGTTCAGGGACGAAACGAACCCGGCGCAAAAAACTGTGGCGCAGATACTTTTGGAGCGCGACACGAGCCTTGCGGCCATAAGCCATTACAGCCGCTCCCTCAATTCCGCATTGACGAACATGAAAGGCTTGGTTAAGCTTTTCGACGTGAGCATAACCGAGGGATTCCAGTACAGGGCGGAGCAGGACAAGGCATTGCAGGATATTTTCGCCATAGAGGATTTTGTATCGGCGAACATAGAGAGGGCTCATTTGCTTCCGCAGATATTGAAGCGCACAACGCTAAAGCCGGAAGAGCAGCAGGAGATCCTTGGCATTTACGCAGCCAGAGCGCAGAAGTTGGAAGGTCAGCAGAACGCAGAGCAGATGGCGCAGCAGCTCCAAGAGGCACAGGCAGCCGTTCAGCAGTTGCAACAGCAGCTTGAGAGCTACAAGCAAAGCTACAACGCCGTTGTATTCAATGAGCAGGCGGCTATGACCAGGATTATGATAGACAGGGAGACTAAGATCGAGCTTGCGCAGATGAACAACCAGAGCAGGGAAAATATCAAGGCTGCCGAGCTGTCCGTTAAGGTGCAGGCGGCCTATGATGAGATTATGGCGGTGAAAGCGATATAATGGCAGATTTTCGCAATCTCATGCAGCATACTATGCCAATGGAAGCGCCGACAAGCACAACGTTTGTTGCTCCTTTCCAAATGCCAACGCCTGAAGAATTCGCAAGGCGGGAAGCGCGGAAAAAGAAAGACGCATTGCTGCAAGACTACGAGCAGAACTATGCAAGGCAATACGATGATTATATGAGGGCGAACAGCAGCAATTTGGGCGCGTTCGTTCCGCTCAAAAAGCTTTCCATAGATGATTGGGTCAAGCTGAAAAACAATGTGGTGGATGCTGCTATTAACATGCGCACCGCATTTCTTACGTCGGACATGAAAGCGCAGATTCAGCAAACGCCGCTGAAAGAAGCGAGCGTTGCGGAAAATGCAGGGGCTTTGCTTGGCAGGGCAAGCGACAATCTGACAAGCGGCGTTAGGGATTGGATTCATTCCGTTACGGACATTGGATACAGCCAGAAGGAGCAGGGCGTAGAGAGAGCAAATAGGGTTCAGGAGAACATAGACCTTGAAAAGAAGCTGAACCAAATCAGAGCGGATATAGAGGTTGGCAATGAGGTTTCCGATGAGGATTATGAGCTTTTGCAGGAGCATGACGCTCCGTTTATGCAGCAGCTAATCAGGGGCATAAAGGACACGCCGGAATTTGTGCAGGAGCTTGCCACGAACCCCGATGCTAGGGATATGTTCGTAGATGAATCCATCCGGCAGCTTCCGGCGAATATCGGGTTTATGGCGGCTATAAAAAGTCCACTTGCTTCGGTTGGGAATCAATTAAAGGTATTGTCAAGAGTTGCCAAGCTGAGGCGAGCGAACAAAAAAGCTGCCGATGCCGTAAGGGAAAGCAGGTTCAAGGAGCTTGCAAAGGATGCTGCCGCTGCTACAGTTGCAGGTGCGGTTACCGAATACGCTCATGGATTGGGCGAGCAGAGCCAGGAATCGCCAGGTTACACGGCAGGCCAGGGCATTGTGCTTGACGGCCTTGTTCCGCTTGCGGTTTCGCAGATTGGCAAGGGCATGAGTCGCAGGATTGCAGGAGACGGAAACAAAAGCGGCACGGAAGCGGAAAATGCGCAACAAACGGAAACCGCCGAAGATCCGAGGTTTTCGCTCATAGGCGAGCGTGGAGCGGAATTTTCAGATTTCAATAATAATACTACAGAGAAAAAAGACAAGCTCATTACAGCAAAAGAAATGGAGGCTTCGGGTAAAAACCCAAGTCAAATACATTACGCAACTGGATGGGAAAAGGGAGCGGATGGCAAATGGAAATATGAAATACCAGACTTTACTTTGAAAACTGATACATTCCATAGAAACAGAATGGACTTAGGCGAAATAGTCAAAGATGAGGGTGGACTTTTCAAGGCGTATCCAGAGCTTAAAGATGTGAGTGTAAATATACAATTAGACAATCCAAGGCATAAAGGTTCGTATAATACAAAAACAAATGAAATAACCATAAACGGACTTCTTAAAGGTGATGATTTTAGAAAATCTCTACTCCATGAAGTTCAACATGCCATACAGGAAATAGAAGGCTTTGCTAAAGGTGGAAACCTTGATAATACCTACGCCGATGTAAATGTAGCAAATCAAATTAGCATGGTTGAGCATGTCATTACTAAAGCGATGAACAAGCAAGAATCTTTTAATAAAAAAAATGATGCCAATTTTCCGTTGTCAGAATTTATAGATGATTTCAGGGGTGAAATCCCAATAGCCGCAAATAGAAGCGAGATAATTCAATGGGCTACAAATCTGGCAAATGCTGGAGAAGATGCTATAAGTGAATTTTTGAAAGAAACGCCTAGACAAAGATATTTTCGTTTAGCTGGAGAAGTAGAGGCTCGCAATGTAGCAAAAAGAAGCGGTATTTCCGAAAACGTTAGAGATATGATTCCCTTGCATCAAACCGAAGATGTGCCACGCAATGTGCAAATAGTCCGCTTCCATGCCGCAAGCGAGGCGGGCATTTCCGAAAGTCACGATACCCCAGAAGCCAGGGAAGCCGCTAGAAAAGCGTGGCGTGAAAAAGGCACTGACAGCCCATTCTTCAAGCGGTGGTTCGGAGATAGCAAGGTCGTGGATGAGCAGGGAAAGCCGCTGGTGGTGTATCATGGGGCAAGAACATCTAAAAGATTCAATAAGTTCGATGATGGAATGATTTTCTTTACTGACAATTACGATATCGCAGAAATGTTCAACGACCATTACGCATATAAGCTGATTGTAGATAAAAAAGAATATCCAATATCCAGCGGCGAAGCAAGAAATATTCAAATGATGATAGAACCGTACGAAGACTTAGATTACATAACAAGTGAATGGAATTTGCTTGATGCAAAAAGCATTGAAGATTTCAACGATTTGATAGAGAGCGGTGGGATACAAGCTGGTATAGATACTTTTGATGGAGTGAAAACTATTGAGGTAAAACCTAACCATAATGTATATGAAGTTTACCTTGACATTAAAAATCCGAAAATAATAGACATGAAAGGCAAGGAGTGGTCTATTGAAGCTGAGAAATTTGATTGGACTTTTGGAGACCACGATGGCATAATAGTCAAGAATGTTATTGAAGGCGGCCCAGTGGCAGAATTGCTGGATGGCAGCGAAGTTCCGCCTGCCACAAACTACATTGTCAAAAACTCTAGCCAAATCAAATCCGCAACGGACAACGCAGGCACGTTTGACGGAAGCAACCCGGATATACGGTATCACGCACAACCCTCACTCGGAGAATGGCCAGAAGGATTCAAAATCACGCAGCTAACTACAGTTCCAAAAATGAAATCTCACGCAGATTACGATGCGGCTAAGGCTGGGAATAATCAAGCGGCAATAAGATTGGCACGTGACATTCTAAACGGAAAAGATGAAAGATTGCTTGCAATAGCCGAGAGACACCCAAATGCTATTTTAGTTGCTGTACATACAGAAGAAAAATCGGGAAAAAATAAAATTCCGCAAATGCTTGCAAAAACTATAGGTAAAAAAACAAATCTGGAAGTAGATACAGATATAGTTCAAGTGAACAAAGTAGGTCATACTGGAGCTGATGCATGGCATAGATTGGCAACCCGTGCAGAATTTCAAGGAGAGGTTCAGCCCGGACGGCAATATATACTGATTGATGATGTAGTGACTGGTGGCGGTACACTAGGTGAGCTGCGACATTTCATTGAATCTAATGGCGGTGAAGTGGTAGATATGGTAACCGCAGGTGCGGCTCAGTTTAGCACAAATATAGCTTTATCCAAACAAACGCAAACAGCACTTGAAAACAAATTTAATCCAAAAGAATTTTCTAAATTCTTATTAGAGGAAAATCTTTATGGTGGCAACTACAAATCACTTACCGAATCAGAAGCCAGGCTCATCTTGGGTACCGGGTCGCTTGACAGAGCAAGAGATAGAATTGCTAAGGCAAGACAAGAAGCAGGCATCAGCGGAAGCGGACATTCTTCTAGCCGACATCAAGCCGCTGAGATAAGCCACACCCCCAAACCAATCCCAAAATCTGAATTAAACAAACTAATCAGCGTATTGCAAAAAAACGGCCTTGCCGTAGAAGTCATCACGGACAAAGACAAATTTGAAGGGGCAATATCAAAGCATTTCGCAACCCCTGACGGCACAATTTACGGCTACGCAACCACAGACGGCAGAATAGGCTTAAACCCCGACAAAATGAACGCAAACACGCCCATGCACGAATACGGGCATCTGTGGATAGATTTTGTCAAGCGAAACAACAAAGGGCTTTACAACGAAATAGCAAGGCTTGCATTGCAAACGGACGAATTCCAGCAGCTAATGCAAAACCCCGCCTACAGCAGCCTAACAGCCCAGCAGAGAGCAGAAGAGGCCATTGCAACCATAATCGGCAACAAAGGCGAAGCTGCCTTCCACAATGCGCCCAAGGGCTTGCAAGCCAAGCTCAAGCAGCTTATAGCGGAACTGTGGCAGTGGATAAAAGAGCAATTCGGGCATTCCTCAAACATACGAAGCCTAACGCCAGAGCAAATTCAAAACATGACCTTTGATGAGCTTATGGGCAAAGCCGCAGAAGATATTGCAGCTGGAAGGCGCATAGCAAACGACACGCCAAACAAAGAACTTGATTTCAACTTATGGAGGCATACAATGACCGATCAAGAAGAACCAACCGGAGGGGAGCAGGTAGATAACGCAGCTCCCGCAAACACAGAAAGCCAAACGCCGGAGACGAAAGTTGACGATGACGCTCTGTTCAGCGATGACCCCGACAAGGTGAGGGAGCAGCTAAAGAACGTCAGCCACGACAAGCCGCTTACAAGGCAGGAGAAGAAGGAGGAAAAGCTCAAGGAGAGGCTTGGTCCCGACTATGCGCCGCCAGCGGATAGGATTCTGAAAAAGGGGCTCGGGCTTACATCGGCAGACATAAAAAAGCTGCAGGAGGAAAGCCATAAGCACAAAGAGGCATCCGAGGACGAAAAGACATCCGAGGTTGACAGGGCCGTTAGCAAGCTGCGCTCTGAGCAAGCTGAGGAAAAGGCGGAAGCAGCATACAAGGAGTTCATCAGCGGCATAGAGCAGGAGTTTGGCGATGCGCAGAAAGTTGACCCAGCGTTCAAGGAACAGGCAACATTCTACGCTCCAGAGCTTGACAAGCTCAAGCACACGCACGAGCTGCAAAGAGCGATAATGGACAGGTCCGACAGGGTGGCGGTGATGAAAGCTATCTACACCGTGCTTGACTACACCGATGAAAAAACGGATGTGAACAACTGGGAAGCGTTCAAAATGCTGCCGCCCGAAAAGCAGCTTGAGCAACTGAACGGCATATTGTCCGCAATAGACAACACTGCATCGCGCAGGGTGAAGAAAACCGCTCCGCAGGTTCCGGCGAACATTCCGCAGCCAGGCAGCGGAATGTCGTCAACCGGAAGCGGAAAATATAACTTCAATGATACCGATGACACATGGGAATGGCTCGCAGCACAAAAGAAAAGGGGGTTAGCATGAGCGCAAAGAAACCGACTACGAAAGCAACAGCCACGCAGCCAACGGCAGAAAAGCCGGATGCGCCATCGGCACCGCCGAAAGCCAAATGCGAATGCTGCGCAAAGCTTGAAGCTAAATTCAACGCATTGGTTGTGGAATTGAAGCGGCAAGAGGTTATAAACAACCCAAGGCCGGAAAAGGCCGTGCGCTGGCACATGGTTCATTATCCCGATGGCAAAGTTTCAGATTAGCCCTCAGCAGGGGCAGATACTTCAAAGCTGTAAAAAGTTCAATACAATGCTTTGCGGTCGTGGATCTGGCAAATCCATGACCCTTGCAGTGCTTATGCTACGCTCAATAAAAGACGGCGATGACCATATACACGCAAGCTCCACGCATAGCCAAGCTTCTGAGGCGATAGATCAGCTTCGGGAGCTTTTGGCGGCTATAGATATGAACCTTAGCCGAAAACTTCAAGGCGGTATATACGCTTATGTATGTCCTCAGCTTGGGAACGGTCGCATACGTTGCTTTTCTGCAAAAAATGACAAGATGCGTTCAAAAAACAGTAATATTCTGTCTATAGATGAGGCTGCGTTTGTGCCGGCAGACTATTTTAAAAAGGTAGCCTATCCATGCCTCCGCAAAGGATCCAAATCTGGCAGAACGCAATGTTATCTTGTATCTAGCCCCCTTGATTCGTCAAACTGGCTTAGCATTTTTGTTCAGAGCGACAAAAGCGAGCAGGATTTTTTGAGCAAAGACGATAGAGAGTTGGATTATCAAGATTTTCTCGTGGTTCATTCCACATACAGGGATATTAAGCATCTTAAAAAGCCAAACGGTGATCCTGCCATAACAGAAGATTGGATAAAAGGCATAGAGATGCTATACAAAGATGAGGATCAGCTTATAATAGACCGGGAAATAAACGGCCTTATAGTTTCCGATATTAGCGATGGATTATTTACTAATCTGCTTAGAAACCTGGTTCCAAACGACAAGCCTATAACATACAATAAAATAATCATGGGCGTTGATATTGCCGATGAAGGCGATTTCACATCGGCTGTGGCAAGAACAGACAACAATATTCTGCTTATGGATAGGAAAAAGACAAATCCCGACAATCTGAGAGATTTTCTAAAAGGCTTTATCGCACGGCTTGGCAAAAAACCAGATGTGATAAACTATGATGCTTCTGGCCTTGGTCGCTATGCCAAATCGGCATTTGACGGACTGGCCGTTGTTGTGCATCCAATAAAATTCGGGTCATCCGCAATACGAAAGGATTTATATGAAAACCGGAGGGCGGAATTGCATGATGACTTCGCTAATATTCTAAGGAATAAGGTTTATGTTTGCCCGCAGGCTATGCCGCTCGCAAAAGAACTCAAAGATGACCTAAAATATGTACGGCGCATTCCAGATAAGATAAAGATGTGTCTTATGCCCAAAGAGGATATACGAAAGCTCATACACCGCTCGCCGGACATAGGAGATGGAACGGTTCTTGCTTTCGCAAAAACAAACAGCCAGGATTACGCAAGCTTGATAAAAAAAGCGGCAAACGCAGGCCGTTTCTAAAAAAAATGCATAAATAAAAATTTTTTTCAGAAAATCACCCTCTTTTTTCCTATGTACGAATTTAAGAGCAAAATGTTCATAAGAGACTTAAGTCCGTTCTGCGTTTAGTCCATTAGCTCCGATAGCCGACAATAGTCCGTTCTGCGTTGACACCCAAACACGCTATCTCATTAAACCAAGCCTGATACGCTGCTCTAAAAGCTTCGTTTCGGCATAACTATATGGAGTTTTTATGGCACAAGCCACATCAAACATGACTGGAACCCAGAAAGCGGTGCTTGCCGGGGACTTATTCAACGAGCAGACCACACTCGACGAGAGAATAAATCTGCAATACAGCAAGGAAATGGCGGCGGGCGATGGCGCATCCGCTAACGTAACCTGCTCTGGATTCGTGGGAGAGGTAGAGGGCGATTTGTCGCCCGAGGATTTCGCCAAAATCAAAAATTTCAGCTTCCCCGTGCAGCTTAACAAATACAGCACGCCGGGCAAGGCCGCAAACCTTGACTTGTCAACCGTAGTCAAGGATTTCAAGCAGCAGATAAAGGACCCAGTTGTCATGCCGCTCATTGCCGGCACGAACCGCAGAACCGCAAAGGCGGCTATAGGCGGCATATCCATGTCGTTCAAAAAAGGCGATGGGTTCGCTGATGACAATAGCTTGTATGAGTATGTAAACCTTGCGATCGGGGCTGTTCGATCGCAGAGAGGCAACGGCGACATTACCATTCTCGGCTCTCCTCTGGCCATCGCGAAGCTGCGCAACGATCAAAGGAATTGGCAGTCCGGCAACCAGGCAACCGCATACAAAGAAAATGCGGATATTGGCAAATACGCAGGCGCTTATGTTATCGAATCGGCAGACATGCCAATCCTGAAACAGGCGGCAGGCTCGTTCACGGGCGGCACGCTTGCGAACGGATCTAATGTAATATCAGGCGTTACGATAACGGGCGGCCTTATACCTGCCGGGACAATAATAAATACCGGCAAGCGCGCTGTTGATCCTCTGACCAACGAGCTGCTGCCGTATAATAAGTTCGTTGTCGTTGCGAAAAACGCAACAACCGGCGATACTTCAATCACGCTCACCCATCCCGTCTATGCATGGGTTGCAGGCCAGACCAACATACCCAACATCGAAAGCGTGTCAAGCCCGACATTCACAATTCAGCAGCCGGTTGACAACGGCGGCAGGATTATAGTGGTGTTCGCCAAAAATGCCATTTGGAAGATACGCCGCGAGCTAGTTGCGCCGGATTATGGTACATGGGGCAACGCTGGCAAGGCTGGGCAGTATCTGCAATACTGGGAACGCTCGGAAGCATACAACAACGACAAGCTCGTTAGCGCGTCTATCCTTGAAGCTACAGGAAGCTTCGGGTTTGGCTCTGCCACGGTATTGTTCTAACCATTTTGCTCGGCGATGCCATGAGGTCGCCGGGCATATTTGAGGTTTCGCATGACTTACATGGATATGGTCATCAAAGCAAT
>WQSA01000003.1 GCA_009788135.1 Candidatus Fibrimonadales bacterium | reverse complement strand
GGTCTCGCGGAAATCTCTAACATTATGCAACGCCAGCGCGAATTGGCTGTACAAGGTGCCAACGACACTTTGACAACTACAGAACGCACGTACATAGCGAACGAGATAAACCAACTCGCTCAGGAAATAGTCAGAATCTCCAAGACCACTGACTATAACTCCATAAACATGCTTGGTAGCTTCGGTACCGCTCCTGGTCCCCAGACCTTGCATGTTGGCGCCAACTCCATACACGGCAACGGCCAAGGCAACAACGTGATATGCATATCCTACGGCGCAGTAGTGTCCGCGATTTCTATCTCGGAAACGGGAGCCGCTCTGAAGCATCAGGTATTTGAGACAGCCTTGGGCTCCATCAACGACCTGCTCAAAGACGTTAACGGAATACGCGCAAACATCGGTACCTACATTAATCGCTTGGAATACACGATTAATAACATAGCCAACCTTGAATTCAACACTCAAGACGCTGAGAGCCGCATACGCGACACGGACTTCGCGAAGGAGACCACGAACTTCACCAGGAACCAGATTATGGTGCAGAGTGCCACGAGCATGTTGGCGCAAGCCAACTCGCTACCGCAATCTGTCCTTGGATTGCTGGGATAATTTCAGGCATAGAGCTGGGATCCTTCGCCGAAAGGCGGAGGGTCTTTTTTTTTATCTGGGCTTTATTAATTGGCATGATTTTTGCATATAATATTTATGAGGTTATTATGCTCACAAAACTGGCTATTCTGGACAAAACGAGCATCCCTGTGGCGAGCAAGGGATTAGACGCCTACACCCATAGAGGCAGGGCAATAGCGAACAATATCGCTAATGTAAGCACTCCAGGCTACCGCCGTATAGAAGTTTCATTCGAAGAGCAACTCCGCAAAGCGCTGGACAAAGAACTCAATATGCCTGGAAACCGCACGAATAGCAACCATATGTTTTTAGGCAGACCGGAATTAGAACATGTAAAAAGCGAAGGGTACAGAGTAAACGACTTTACAATGCCCGGCGAAATAAACAACGTGGACATAGATATTGAAATGGCTAAAATGGCTGAAAACGAAATTGCGTTCAACTTTGCCACCGCATTCATAAGAGACCGCAGCGGCACAATAGGCGATGCAATTAAAGGGAGCAAAGGAGAGTAATTTATGGCAATGGTAGGATTGTTTTCAGGTTTGAACATAAGCGCAACAGGCTTGAGAGCACAGCGCGTTCGGCAAAACGTTATAGCTTCGAACATAGCAAATGTAGAAACTACCCGCACCCCGACTGGCGGCCCATACAAAAGGCAGCACGTTGTTCTGGAAGCCGATCCCTATGAATTTGACAAATTTCTGGTAAAAGAAGAAAACAAAATTCGCGGCTTGAAAACCGAAGAAGGGCACATACGCATACCGCAACCCGAATGGCCAACTTCAAAAGAGCGCATAGGAAGCGGCGTAAAAGTATTGGAAATAAGACAAGACGAAGAACCGGACAAACTGGTTTACAACCCAGGCCACCCGGACTCGGACGAAAACGGCTATGTCCACATGCCAAATGTGAATATTGTGGAAGAAATGGTTGATATGATAACGGCAACAAGAGCTTATGAGGCAAACACAACCGCATTCAACAGCACCAAAGCGATGTTGATGAAAGCGNTNGATTTGGCAAATTAACGGGGTAAAAGATGAAAATTGATGTTCAAAAATTCATGGAAATACGCGAAAGCGCAAGAGCCAGNCANAGCTCGGCGANCAGTGCAGCCGACAAAACCGACTGGCGTTCANTGCTGGAATCTAAAAGAAAGGAGATCGGGCTTGAACCTGCAGCTCAAACTGCAGCTAAAGTTTCTGCTACAAAAGCCGAAAATAGAATAAAGGCCGTTGCAGCAGATTTTGATGGAACAATAGAGGAACGGGTAGGCGCTCTGCGTGAAAGGAGTGCAGATGGCCTGCCCGTTCGCGAACTTGGCAACTTCATAGATGTAAGGGCATGATTTTTCTAAATTAGAGGTGACTATGTATAGCGATATTAGCAGTCCTGTTTCAAATTCAAAGCCGCTGAGCGACACCGTTCAGCCGCTTGCGCCTGGTTTGGATCCCAAGCGCATGGGGCCGCAAAAAGCGGACGCTCCCAGCTTTGGCGAAATGCTAACAGGTTTTTTAACTGATGTAAACCATATGCAAAACTACGCCGACCAGTCCATTCAAAAGATGGTAGCCGGCGAAATCAAGGATGTTCACCAAGTTATGCTAGCCGTTGGCGAAGCAAAGGTGGCTTTTAACCTGATGCTCGAAATTCGCAACAAAACGATGGAAGCTTACAACGAAATCATCAGAATGAGAGGTTAGCTCCGCAATAAAACCTAGCCCTGTTTATGCCGCCAAATGAGAAATCCTTGGTGTTTTTGGACAGGGCATTCAGCAAAACAGCGTAAAGAGAAGCGTTTAATTTGGGGATTCTCTGTTCTATTTGAGCATTCCAGAACCATATATCCTGGTAGTCTCGGTAAATCCATTCATGGGCAAATATCAAATTCTGCAAAAAGCGGTATTTTAAAAACAGCTTGGCCGAGTTTTCATTGTAATCGTCAAAATACTCCTTTGAATACATAGCTCCGGCCTCCGCTATGCGAGACTTGTAAGCGATTTCGCCATCAACGCCAATAGACTGGAAATCAGAAGCGTAATTCTTATACACTCTGGTTTTCATGGAAAGCGGTTTGAAGTCATAACTTGTTTGTCCATATATCTTTAGGCTATTTGTTCTAAGCAAAGTTCCGAGAATTAAATCCGTAGTTTGGCTTATGTCTATTTTGAATTCCAGGCTATCGGTAATTGCAAACTCCAGACTATCGTAAAACTCTATAAACCCTCTGTTCGTGAAATGCTCAAAAAAAGTGTGGTTAAAATCTGCCCAAATAACCATGCTTTCATTATCCTCGGTTTTGGTCACATACAAACCTCCTCCCGTATTCTCGCCTCTGAGCCTAATTCCAAAGTTATTCCGTGTTTGCGCCGCAGAATCCTGAATTTGAAATTTTTCCGTAGCGGCGTGCAGCTCCACTTTCTTTTCCATAAATTCAAAGCTGGTGTTTCCCTCAATTCTTGGGCTAATGCGAATTGGAATCCATGCGCTATCTTGCTCATTCCAACCCCAAATATACTCTGAACCTACCAAGATATGCGAGTTTTTGTAGCCAAAACCGCCAAAAACACCAGAATATGCGGGCAAATTTTCCCCAAACCATGAAAATTTCTGCGAATTGTCAAGTCGTTTTTTGCGAATTTCCATGGTGGATTCGCTAAAATGGTCTATTTGCTTGAACTGGGCCAGAGCGTAAAAGCCTTCGTAAGACGGGGTAGCGAAGCCTCCGTAGAGCATGGGCGTTGAGTTGGGGTGCATTTCCGTGGTAGCGAGTTCCTGCCAAAGCAGGTCTCCAAGTTCGTTCCCGGTATAAAACCATAGGCTGGGTTCTGCTATTTTCCAATCCATAATTGGGGCATAGCGGCCGAAAAGCTGCCGATTTTTCCATTTTTCAGGGGTCCAGATTTCTTCCTCCGCTTCCAAGCCAAGCGCTCCTGGCATTCTGGTATAGGTGTATGTGGGCATTGCTATTAAATGCATTCCAAGCTCGCGTTCGCCCTGAATTTGAGCAAAAGCGATGGCAGAAAGAAGCGCAATAAGCAGGAGAGGCACTGGGGAAATATAATAATTTCTATATTATAATTATGCGAAAATTCATGTTGGCTTGTGCTTTTGTTCTGTTCTCTTGCGGTTTGCATGAGATAATCCCGTTAGATGCCATGACTGAGGAAAAAATGGTTAGCGCTTTGCAAGAGGCGCTGGTTTTGGGAAGCCAAACTGCAGCAAAGAATTTAGGAAATTCCACTTGCGAAATGAAGGAATGCGTCACAGGGTATTTGGGGAACAAGCTAGTGGAAATAGCCTTGCCCGATACCGTTAAAAATGTGTTGTATCAAATGGACCATTTTTCGCAAAAGCTAGAAGCCGCAGGTTTCATAAATGCGCTTAACGCTATAAACAGATTGGGTTTCAATACATCCGGTTTAATGTCGGAATATCTCGGTATTTTCGAAAAAGGCTTTGACAAATACGCTGATGATATAAAAACCGCTTTGAACAGGGGGGCAGAACAAGCAGCTCCAGACGCCATAGGAGTTTTCAGGGATGCTATTTTCGGGATGTCTTTTGGCGATGCTAAAGGCGTTCTGATGGGGAATTCCATTGCCGCAACTTCTTATTTGAAAACCTCAACATACGCTCCTTTGAAAGTAGCTTTTGCGCCTATAATAGAAGAACCTCTTAAATTGCTGAATCCAAACCAGTATTGGCAGCCGCTGGCTTCGCGCTATAATAAATTTGCAAAGTCATATTCAAACTTTCAAAAGCAGATTAACTCCAGTTCCTATTTAAGCAGCTATAGTTCTGCCTTGGAGGATTTGCCTTACGGTGATTTGCCTGAAGACCTTTCCAACGCTTTGGCAACTTATGCTACCGGCAAGGCTCTGGACGGTTTATTTTTGATGGTAGGCAGGCAAGAGTCTGAGCTTAGGGCAGATCCTTGGGGAACCGTCAGTTCGTTGGGAAGCTTTATATCTGATGGCGTAGGCAATTTGCTAAGCGATGTTTTTGGAAAAGCGAAGGATGGCTTGCTTTAAGTCCTTTGCACCCACAATGCCGGAGCTGACAGCAATTCCCTGAACCCCCAGCGATAAAATTCTTTTTACGTCTTCCGGAACTATTCCTCCTATTGCTATCAGGGGGATTTTCAGATTTAGGCTCACAACCTTTTTTATTCCGGCTTCTCCCAGAATTTCGCTCAGATTTTCTTTTGTTTGCGTAGCTCGCCATGGCCCAAGCCCTATATAATCGCAACCTTCAATTTCTCTCTGCTTTGCTTGCTCAGGCGTGTTTGCCGTGCCGCCTATTATGGCATCTTTGCCGAGCATTTTGCGAGCTTCAATAGCAGGGTAGTCCGAGAGCCCCAAATGAACGCCATTTGCACCGCTTTCAAGGCAAATTTCAGGTGAATCATTGATAATCAGAGTTGCATTGCATTCTTTGCAGAGCTTTGCGGCCTCTATGGCTGTTTGCAATTTTTCGCTTTGGGCCGCTTTCTTTTGGCGAAGCTGAATCCAATTTGCGCCTGCGTCCAGGAGCAGCCGAACCTGTTCGGTGTGAGTGAATGGCGATCCGTCCCAGGTTAAGCACTGCAGCATTTCAGCGATCCGTTCTTGAAAAAACTTTTCATTGACTTTTTAGCTTTGCGAATAGCTTTTTCTAAGTCGTTATATTTCAATAAGTTAGCTATAATTAACGCGGACAATGTGCATCCGCTTCCGTGTCTTTCTTTTTTTATGCGTTTGGAGCTGAATTTTACGGGGGCAGGGGAGTTTGGCAAAAACAGGAGGTCTTCGCATTTATTTTCATCGTGTGAATGGCCGCCTTTCAGCAAGACTGCCGTTTTGGGCGAGCCGTTTGAGATGCCCAAGAATTTCGCTTCGGGCAAGTTTGGCGTTATTAGATTTGCATAGGCAAAGAGTTTTCGCCAGCGAGCCGCATTTTTTTTATGGAATTCAAATCCTGAGCTTGCTTTTATAACCGGGTCCCAGATTATAAAAGCGTTTGGATATTTTTTGCGCAGCCATTTGAAAATTTGCTCCAAAGTTTTCGGACTTTCCACAAGCCCGATTTTAACATAGTTAAAATCGCTAACTTTAGAAAGTATTTGGAGTTGCGATTTTATATGCGCCCAAGATATCCAGTTTGGTTTTTCGAAATGCGTTTCGTTTTGAATGGTAAGCGCTGTGCAAACCGCTTGTCCATAGACTTTGCAATGTTCAAAAGCTTTTATATCAGCGAGCAGCCCAGCACCAGCGCTAGGGTCAAATCCCGCTATGGTCAGAAGTCTAGTTAACATAATAGGCATTATCGGCTAAATATTTATACCTTACTCTTCGCATATTCTTTTCCTTTTTCCTTTCAATACTCCTTTTTCTTTCCATATCAGACATTGTATTTCTTCATCGCTCAGTCTTTCGTCTTCCGGGAATACTGTTGTTGTTTTTTTGATTTTGCCATTTGCCATTCTTTCCGATATTTCTACCCATGCATTTCCATCATCATCGTAGTAGAATTTCTTCTTTATTATTTCTCCTTTAGCATCCGCTTCTATTTCTTCCGCAAACTCAATTGCATATTCTGGGACTATTTCTCCTTTTGAGTTTCTTATTTCTTTTTTGTAAGTAGTTTCTACCGCTGGCTTGCTTGCACAACCAAACAGAGTTATTAAAATTCCTAACGCTATATATTTCATGCACTTAGCTCCCTGTTGCTCAATATCTAGCTCTCTCTGTTTGATGTAAGCGGGCATTGAAGTAATTTAGTAAATAATTGGCACATTTTTTGCATTACATTAAGTATGATCTACAATAATAGCGATATTCCAGTTCGTGTTGGCGATGTGGCCAGAATGCTGCAGGTTGCAGCTCATACCTTGCGCTTTTGGGAAAAAGAGTTCGATTTTTACCTCAAACCGAGCCGCACCTCCGGGCTCCAGAGACGCTACAACACAGACTCCATAGACCGACTCAAAACAATTCATCACTACCTTAAAGATGAAGGGTACTCAATTGCTGGGGCTAAAAGGCTCCTGTACTCAACGCTATGATTTTCTAGTTTCACCCCTATGAAGAAAAGCACCGATGTGCAGAAAACTCTCGTAATTGCTGAAAAACCTAGCGTAGCCAGTGATTTGGCTAAAGCTCTTGGCGGCAAATTTAACAAAGAAAAGGCTTGTTTGGAAAGCGAAGGCACAATAATATCTTGGGCGCTGGGACACCTGGTTGGCATAGCAGACCCAAAAGACATGGGCGAACAGTATAAAACCTGGAACATGGCTACCCTGCCCATAATACCCAACGAATTCAAGCTAACCGCCCTGCCAGATACCAAAGCTCACCTAAGCGCTCTGGGCAAGCTCATCCGCCGCAAAGATATTGGCACAATAATAAATGCATGCGACGCCGGGCGCGAAGGAGAACTCATATTCCATTATATCCTGGAACACGAACAGGGAAAAACCGACAAAATTGTAAAAAGACTCTGGATGCAAAGCATGACCCAGACAGCGATAAGAGAAGCCTTTGAACACTTGCGCTCAAACACGGAAATGAAAAACCTGCAAGAAGCGGCTCTCTCTCGCTCGGAAGCGGACTGGCTCGTTGGCATAAACGGCTCGCGCGGATTAACCGCATACAACAGCAGATTCGGAGGCTTTCAGCTGACCCCCTGCGGCAGAGTCCAAACGCCAACGCTCGCACTGATTGTAAAAAGAGAAGAAAGCAGAATGGCCTTTGTTCCGCAAGCCTTTTGGACATTAACTGCCCAGTTTCAAGACAAAGAAGAATCTTATTTTGGAAAATGGACAGCGGAGAATTCCCCGAAAATATGGAAAAAAGAGGATGCAGAGGCTATTTTAAAGAAATGCGAAGGGAAAACGGGAAGCGTTGAAGAAGAATCCAAGCATGTTTCCCAAAGATGCCCTCCCCTATACGACTTGACCTTCTTGCAAAGAGATGCAAACGGCCGCTTTGGATTTTCCGCAAAGACTACCCTGCAAATAGCCCAAGCCCTATATGAACGGCATAAATTAACCACCTATCCCAGAACCGACAGCAAATTCCTGCCAGACGATTACGTGGCTACCGTCAAAAAAACAATGGGAGCCTTGACCGGAGGCATTGCAAAACATGCAGATTTAGCTCTCAAAAACAATTATGTGCATAAAGACCCGCGAATATTCAATACTGCAAAAGTCAGCGACCACCATGCCATAATTCCAACAGGCAAAGTTCCAGGCTCTCTGAGCGAAGCCGAACGCAAGATTTTTGACCTGATATGCAATAGATTCGTGGCCGTCTTCTACCCTGCCGCAGAATATTTGCACACAACGCGTATCACAACGGTTGAAAGCGAAACCTTTGTTTCCGAAGGGAAAATCCTGAAAAACCCGGGCTGGAAAGCGGTTTACGGCAAAAGCGAAGAAGACGATGACATTATGCCAAAGCTGTCTTCTCCAGACGCCAAACCGCTCGCAAAAGAGATAGAAATGGTAGAAGATTCCACAAAACCGCCTGCGCGCTATACGGAAAGCACGCTGCTCTCAGCTATGGAAAGCGCTGGCAAACTCATAGAAGACGATGAATTGCGCGATGCCATGAAGGAGCGAGGTCTTGGAACACCGGCTACAAGAGCGGCAACTATAGAAAAGCTTATTTCAGACAAATATTTGACCAGAGATGGCAAAGAGCTTTTGCCAACGGGAAAAGCTTTTGATTTAATAAACATGGCAATTTCCATGCAAATAGAAAATCTGACCAGCCCGGAACTCACGGGAGAATGGGAATACAAACTGGGATTAATGGAAAAAGGCCAGGTTTCCAGAAGCGATTTTATGCACGATATTGAAGACCTGACTTCCCAAATGGTGGATAAAATAAAGAATTTCAAAGAGAGCGATACCAAAAAAGAAGGGGTTGCGCAGGCTGCAGGCCAGCAAATAAACGAGACTGTTTCCAATTACGAAACCGATAGCGGCATAAGAATCAGGAAAATTCTGGGTGGCAGGCATATGTCCCTGGCAGAGATTACGGAACTTTTGGAGAACAAAAAGCTTGGTCCGCTGGAAGGATTTCGTTCCAAAAAAGGCAAGGAATTCAGTGCAGCTTTAATTTTGAACGAAAAAAACAAGGTTGAATTTGTCTTTGAAGATTTGTCTGCAAATGAGAATTTGGACTTTAGCACTATGACCCCCATAGGGAATTCGCCTGTGGACGGTTCGCCGGTTTATGAAACCTTAACCGCTTTTATCTCTAGCACCGGGCTTCGCATAACAAAGAGCATTCTGGGCAAAACTTTGAGCGTTGAGCACGTAAAAGCCATGCTTTCCGGAGAGAAGACCGAGCTTATAAAGGGATTTCGCTCTGCAAAAACGCGCCGTCTTTTCGATGCTTTTTTGAAAATGGATAAAAAAGGGAAAATAAGCTTTGAATTTCCGCCATCGCAGGGGAAACGAAGATTTGCGAAGAAAAAAAGCTAGACGTCCGATACTATAAATATTGCGTATTTGTTGCGTTTTTCCGCTTCCAAAGTTAGAATTCCAATGGAAACTTCGCCTGTCAAGCGGAACCATTTCAATCCCAGTTCCAATTTAGGCAGAATGTCCAGCATAAAATCGTGCCCGAAATTCTCAAAGCTAAATGAAGCTATTGTGCCTACGGAAACTCTGAATGACTCCCCTATTTGAAAATTCGGAATTATTGCGCCAGCAGGCTTTACATAAGTGTCTTCGCCGGCAGCACCGGCAAAACCCAATCTGAACTCAGACAGGAAAGACAAGTTTTTTGTATAGCCGTCCCACTGCGAAAGCGTAAGCACTCCGCCCCAATCCCAGTCTTTGTTAAGAGCAACGGGAAAATCCGCTTGCAAGGTTAAATGCGGATTAATTGCATATTTCAAGCCAATGTCAATCATGTGGAAATTATGCTCTTCATCGTGATTGCTTTTATCTTTTGCAATAACCCAATCTTCTTTTGTTCCTATTGAATATTTTAAGCCGGTTTCAAGACTTTGAGCCAAGCCTATTTGAAAATTGAAAATAAATTTGCCATCGGCATTGCGGCGAGTATAAAAGCCAGTACCTGCATGAAAAGCGTCTGGCACCAAAATTTCCGGGCCAAGCGTATAACGATATTCGTACATGGGATCTAGAGCGTAAGCAAAATTGAGCGCAAATATCAATGTTAAAATTGAGAATTGAGAATTGAGAATTGAAAGTATGCTCAATTTTTTTTCGCAAAGATATTTTAAATTATTCTCCATTCTCAACTCTCCATTCTCAATTATAGAAATACCCTCACTTTCTCTCCGAATTCGCTTGGGATTGCTTTTTTAACTGTTTCAAATACGTGTTTTTTTGAATATTTCATGGAAAAATGAGTTAAAATTATATTTTGACAAGCCATATCGCTGCCAACTTTGCTCAGCACTTTAGATAGATGCTCTATGTGAGTATGGCCTTTTTTGCGCGCCATGCTCGCTTCGTCCTGATCTAAAAACGTGCATTCGCAAACTACAGTGGGAGAATTCCATATATGCCTTTCTTCCCACAAAGACTCGCCAAGGCAATCGCCCATAAAAGATACAATAGGCTCTCGAACCTCGCATTCAATTTCAACGCCGGACTTTTTCAAAGATATAATCTCGTCTCTTGCGCACTGGGTGTATTCTTTTTTCAGCTTCTTCTTTTTGCAGAGAACTGTGTAGCCAAATGCGGAAATTGAGTGCTTTACGTTAAACGGAAATATCTCCAAATCCTTGCGATATGCGAGAGAAAAGCGCTCATTTGCCTTAACGCATTCAAGGCGCGGCAAATCAAACCTCTCCTGGGAAACGCCTTCAAACATGGTTTCTGCTCTTATCAAATCCACGGCAAGCTCGTAAACAGGCTCAGGAATATAATACACCGCTTGAGTCGGGTTTTGCATCATGCGGCGCAGAGAATTGTGGCGCATAAGGCAGCGGCTGTGGTCTCCATGGGAATGAGTTAAAAGAACATGGTTCAAGCTGAGCGCGCTCATAGGGCATTCGCCCATATCCACGCATAAATCAAGTTCTGGGATTTGAAAGTAAGTGGAAAGCCCGGAAATGGAAAAACCCTGCAAGCTCCATCTTTTTTGCTCAATCATTATCTGCCTGAGAGCATTATGGGTATTGTGTTGCTTATCGGGCTCGGTAACTTCTTTCATAGCTCTCACGGAAACTGTTTACAGTTGCTGGTATTTCGTCTCTATTTTTGGAAAACACTTCAAAAGGAACGGGGCTTGAAACTTCCCAAGACCCATTCAAAATCTCATCTTCAAGCTGCCCTGTTGCCCAGCCGCTATAACCAAAAAACATGCGGGCATTTTTGTTTTGCGGAGATATTAGCGCTGCCACCGGCAACTCCATGTCCAATGGTATTCGCGAGAGAAAAACTCCTTTTGAAATTTCGAAAGCTCCTTCAAAAACAGAAGACCCTGCTTCTAAAACGCAAACAGAAAGCTTTTGGAAAGGATCCGTGTTTTGAACCGGACCCCCGAAAAAAAATGTGTGCAATTGACGTTTAAGCCCATCCATATCCCACGGAATAGATCTGTTTGTCGCTTTGACAGTTCTTTTGAAAACCTCATCCAGAGGCATGTGAACTCGATGGTTTATCACCAAGCCCCAGGAGCCAGCTCTTGGCGAAGCTTCCACCATAAAAATTACGGAATCCTGAAAATAGCTACCCTTGAGAGCTGGCGAGGCCAACAAAAAATCTCCAGGATTGACTATTTCATTTAACATAAAAATACCTTTACTGAATTATCACAATCTCAATACGACGGTTCTGAGCCTTGCCTTGAGGCGTATTATTGCTCGCTCTTGGGCGGGAATAGCCATAACCCACAGCCGTTATCCTGTTTTCCGCAATGCCTTTTTTAATCAAATAGTTGCGAACAGATTCCGCTCTTGCCTGTGAAAGTTTGTCGTTATACTCCAAACCGCCTACGTTATCGGTATGCCCGGAAATCTCAACTCTAACCGAATCGTATTTTTGCAAGCCTTTTACGGTTGATTCCAAAATTCTGAACGAAGATGACAAAAGATCGGCTTTTCCGGTTTCAAAGTTTACGCCTTTAAGGTCAAAACGGTCATCATCATAGTAAATGTGAATTTCGCCGGAACCGGCATCATGCGGAACGGGCCAGGAATTGCCAAAACCGCAGTCAAATTCGCCGGTTATGCCATCGCACCAGATTGTGTAGGTATCGCCGTTTGAAACGCTAACCCTGGCCATGCCGCTGTTATTGGTAACCGCTTCAAAAGCAGTGCCCTTTTTGCCTCTAAGCACTATTTGCTTGTGACGCTGCGGATATTGCTGGTTATAATCCATAGCCACAATGGTTAGATCTGCTGAAGCTGCGGCAGAGACGCATATTGCGAGAAATATAAGAAACTTATTCATAGGGGTTAATATAGAATTTTTACCGATATATTCAGCAAGCCGTCCATAGGCTTAAGACCGTGCAAAAGTGCATAATAAATAGCTATGCTGGCGTTTGAAATGCCCTGTTCCCAGCCCAAGCCGTAGGTCAAAACTCTCTCCCAGTCATAAATTCCGTTCTGCCCAAATATATGCAAAGCGGAGTTTTTCAATCCATGCCACTGAAAATCCATTTCCGAGAGCGCATAAGACTTTACCCTGATGCTGCGCGGGGGAAAACCTATGAAATCGCTGCGGCCTCCTATAAAAAAGAGATCGTCCGATTTAAAGCCTTTTGAAGCCAATAGCAAAGTCCAGTTTTTTGAAACAGGCTGGTAATACTCCCCGCTCAAACCCGCAGCTACGAATTTTGAAAATTCGGCTTGCGCTTCTGTAAATAAACCTTTGAAAGTGAGCGGAAGCTTGTCTCTGCTGTCATAGCTCAGCGAGAGCGAAGAATAGGCTTTTTCGTTTTTGTATCCTCCGCCCACGCTGTATTGCCATTCCCAACTGAGTTTTTGAATATATTTCAAGTCTGCATTTCTCTGCCTTGTACTATCGTATTCCAAAAATTCGCCGTGGAGTTTTAGCGAACCGTTCAACCCAAATATAAACGGCTCTTTGTAAGACATTTCCGCCGAGCGATAGTTTTGCGCATTCTCGCCCCCAAAAGAAAAATCCCTCGCAGTGCCCGCTATGTTCATAAGTTGTACTCTTGCAAGACCGTCTAAATCGCCGGTTTCTGCATCCCAGGCTATGGAAGCTTCGGCAAAATTCGCCGTTGCATCTGTTAAATCAAAGGCTGGGACAATGCGGTTTCTGTTGGCTATGCGATAGAGTTTTGCATCGCTGTTTTTTGAAAAATATCCGAGCCGCAGCAACGAGCTTTCTGCCCTTGGCATTTGCGAGAGAACAACCGGGCTCCCAGCTTCTATTTGCGCCAGTTTAGCGAATGTTATGGAATCTGTTTTGCCCTTTTTATATTGTACTGCGCTGCTCCAAACCCAGGCTTCATCGCTGGCAATGAAATTTTGCGCAAAGATTGTGGTTGCCAAAACAGCAACCAACCAGGCTTTAATTCGCATATTTCTGCAAACTTTGCGCTTTTTCCTTTATCAGTTTCTGAATACGTTGCTCGGCTTCTTCGCCACGTTCCGTATCTCTTACGCTGACCAAGGGCAAATATAGCGGGCTGTTGAAGAATGTTCCCAATGGAATTGGATTTTTGCGGCAAAATATGGCTTCCACATAGTCGCGAGCTTCATCTTGAAGTTTGTCGCATACATTGGTTTCGCCTTTTTGGAACGAGTTGTACAGGTTCACAAAGATTTTTGCGGCTTCCGGTATGTTAGCGGTTGCGCTAACAACGCCTGTGCCGCCAAGTTTAAGCATATCTATGAATGCGCCGTCTTCTCCGGAAAGAAGCGTGAAATCCATACCTTTTGTTTGCTCAACTATGCTCTTTGTATCGTCATAATATTTTTCGCCGATTTTAAATTCAACGGATTGCTTTAAGCCTATTATATTGTGGTCTTCGGCGAGTCTTATTATTGTATTGGGATGTATGTAGCTGGCTGTGCGCCCCGGCACGTTGTATAGGATAATCTTTGCGCCGGTTTCGCTGCTAAGCGCTTTGAAGTGCGCATAAATTCCCTCTTGCGATGGAGTGTTGTAGTAGCCTGTTACGCAGAGCATTGGAACATTGTCCGTTATTTTCAGAGTCTCGGTTATTATTTCAATTGTTTCTCTCGTGCTATTGGAGCCAGCTCCTGCGATTATAGGTACTCTGTCGTCAACATAATCCAGCACGAATTTCATAAAGTCCATGTGCTGCACATGGCTAACCGTTGCGCTCTGCCCTGTTGTTCCCATTGGCACAAATCCATGGACACCTGCCTCTATAAGGTCGTCTATCATTAGTTTTGTTTTTTCATAGTCTATGGAATTATAGAGGCAAAGCGGGTCATCGTTTTTCAACGGAGTAAAAAGCGCGGGAAACACACCGCACAACTGAGATGAAGATGTTATTTGCATAGGGGTAATTTACAAAAAATCCTTGCGCCTGAACAATGCCACAGCCAAACACAAAATCACGCCGGAATAGCCCGCAGCATAAACGCTTTGCCAAAATATATAAGATTGCTCCAGAACAATTGAGTGAGCTGCATGCGAAGATGCGTTGAATTTGAACAAATTTGGGAAAATATAATGAATTCCCTTAGCGATATCGTAAATAAGCGCACCGTTTTCTTTCAAAAAACTACCATCTTCGCTCATGCGGTAAACAAAATAAACCTCTTTCAAAATCTGATTGCCCAAATGACCTATAAGATAAATTCCAAAAGAGAAAAGAGTGCTTATCAAAACAGAGGAATAAGTTGAGAACAAAACCGCAAAAGCAAGCACTATGGCAAGCTCCCAAAAAACCAGATAACAAGCTTGAACCACGGGAACAGTCACGGTAGCATCTATGCTCCACAAAACAAAGAAAAGCGTTAATGAAAGCAGAATTACATGAGAAGCGATTAAAGCCAATAAACCCATATATTTCCCTATCAAAAAAGCCGAGCGCGAAACAGGTTTTGCCAAAAGAGTGTGTATGGTTCTCTTTTGAATCTCCTTTTGAACCTGACCCACGCCTGCAAAAATCGCTATAAAAAAACCCGATATTGAAATCAAGGAAATGGTATTGGTTTTTACCACGAATTCCCTGTCAAAAACAGACCATTCTCCAAGCAAAACTGTAAATGCGGCAAGCGCAATGGCAGAGATCAAAACAACGTATGGAATTTTGTCTCGCACCGCTTCCCTGAAAGAATTAACCGCTATCAAATAAACCTCTCTAATCCACAGCACGAGAAACCTCCTTTGCCAGAACTTCTTCCAAACTGCCCCTGCCAGTTTGTTTGTTGATTTCATCAATCGTGCCTTTGTGCACAATCTTGCCGTCTATAATCATGGCTACCCTGTTGCTTATGGCTTCCACATCGGAAAGAATATGGCTTGAATAAAAAATTGTGGACCCTTCTCTGTTCAGCGTTAAAATTGCCTCTCGCACATCTCGGCGGCCCAAAGGATCCAAGCCGCTCATAGGCTCGTCCAAAATCAAAAGCTCGGGTTTGTGCAAAATTGCCTGCGCCAAGCCAACTCTTTGCTGCATGCCTTTGGAATATGTGCGCAAATGGCGGTAAATCCAGTCTGCATCTGCATTCACAAGCTTCAATGCCCAGCTAATTCGCTCTTCCAAGAGCTTGCCCTTCAAGCCGCTCAACCCGCCGTAGAATTTCAAAAGCTCATAGCCGCTTAGGGAATCGTAAAAATAAGGCTGCTCAGGCAAATAACCCAAATTGACCCTGTTTTTGCTCTCGTTGGGATCCTTGCCCAAAATCAAAACCTCGCCGCTGTCTTTGCGCAAAAGCCCAGTCAAAACTTTTATCGTAGTGCTTTTGCCAGCTCCATTGGGGCCAATAAAGCCGAAAATCTCGCCTTTTTTAACCTCCAACGATATTCCAAAAAGCGTTTTTTTCTTGCTCAGCCAAAAACCTTGCCTGTAGGTTTTGTGCAAATCTTTTATCTCAATTGCTTTCTCGTTCATGCGCTTTTCTCCGTTCCCTTTGGCGAAAGATGTGATAAGCGATGGATGCCCCTATATAAACCGCTACTCCAATCATAAAAAGCACCCAGCCAATGCGACGGTCTTCCAAACCTGGAAACCAGTTTGCAAAAGTGATCGGCATAAGAGCAGGAATAATCAGCAAAATCCCCGCCAATCTGACTAAATAAGTTGCCACTACGTAGTTCATAGCTCCTCTTCCTCTTCTATTTTTATAGCCTCTTGCGACTCTTGCGATGCTGGCGCAGCAGATTTTTTCACAAACGCCCCCTTAATTTTTCCATTTAACTTTTTCAAAATCTTTGAAACAAGGTATTTCGCAACCTCTATTCTCTGATGAGCCGGCATAGGCTCGTTTTGGCACTCAATCATTCCGCAGTAGCCTGTGAACCAAGCTGTATCCGCTTGCAAAGACCCATGAAGTTTGTCCATGGAGTAATCTGCCTTGATTGTAATTCTGCGCTGGCCAACAAAAAATAAAAATCCCGCCCGGCTATGCTCATCTTTTGCCGTTTGAAAGGTCAAATTCAAAACAAGGCTATCCGGCACTTGCAAAATTTTTTTGCTCTCGCTTTCTATAAAATCCACGATTTCGGCGTTGTTGCCTGGGTTCACATTTATAGCTGCCACTGCAAACCCTGCGAAAAGCAATATTGCCGCCGCAAAGTTTGTAAATTCAATCTTTATGCGCATATTTGCAAAAATAGTAATTTGTTTAGGGCTTGTACTCCTGACTCTCTCATGTTCTGCTTCAAAAAAAATACAGGCAGCGAATATTTTAAAAAAATGCAAATTTACCTATCATTCCATGCAAATGGAAGGTTTTAGCGGAGACTCGCTGAAATTCAGCGTGTTTTTGAACGCAAACAACGCTGGCGCAGATTCTCTGTTTGTTGAAAATTTAAAGGGTTCTTTCCATTTGGATTCTCTTTTTGAAATTCCTTTCAATCTGCAAAATTCAAGGTGGATTTCGCCTGGAGACAACCAGATGAAGTTCTCCGGCGCTCTTGAGCTCAACCTGTTCAAGATTCTAGCTTTGCCAAACGTGAAGAAATTCCGAATGCAGGGAAAGGCTTTTATTGCGCTCAAACCAGGGCAAAAGTCCATAGACGTGGATTTTGACGAATCTCATGATATTCCGCCGGACATGCTGGAAAAAACGCTGAAAAAAATAATCGGTCTTTGATTTTCTACATTATTGAGGTATATGCGAAAACTACGCATTGCGTTGTTTTTTATCTTTGCCGCCCTTTCCTCGACATGGGCGCAGACTTTTGATATTTTTAAAAACGGAGAATTGTTGGCTGGAAATCCGGCAACCGCAGATTTTGTTTACAAAGACAGCGATGTCTTTTCTGTACAGCCTGGCGAAGAATGGTGCTGGGCGTTAACTGCTGCGCCAACTATTTGTTTTAGCGAAACCGATAATTATACGCCTAAAATTTTGGTAAATCCAGACGAAGAATATACTTTGAACGTAATAATAACCAGAAAAAGCGATGGCGCATCAAGACTGTTGAATTTAACAATAAAAAAAAGATTTTGCCAAATAACCTGGAATTTTGACAATGGTCAAGCAAATCGGATAGATGAAGTTCAGTATGGTACAATGCCTGTTCAGCCATCAGATCCGGAAAAACCTTCTACTGCGCAATACGACTATGTATTTGCAGAATGGAGCCCGGAAATAACCGCAGTAACAGGGCCTGCAACATATACCGCGCTATTCGCTCCAATAACTAGAGAATATTTCATAACCTGGATCGTGGAAGAAAACTCAACAACAACCAAGGCTGATTACGGCGCTACGCCTACATTCAGCCCAACTCCGACAAAATCTTCGACTGTAGAATCCGACTATGTATTTGCCGGATGGAGCCCGGCAATAACCGCAGTGATAGAACCCGTTGCATATACGGCGCAATTCACGCCAAAACCCAGAAAATATACAATAACCTGGATTGTGGAAGGAAACTTTACAACAACCCAAGCCGATTACGGAACTAGGCCAGCATTCAGTTCAACGCCAACAAAAACATCAACCGAGCAGTATAACTATGTATTTGCCGGATGGACCCCGGCAATAGCCGAAGTAACTGGGCTAGCTACATACACCGCAGAATTCGACTCAACGTTCAGAAAATATGCAGTGACTTGGAAGTTTGAAAACGGTCTATCAGACCAAATAGATTCGGTTTCTTATGGTACGCCACCTACACTGCCAGCAAATCCGACAAAATCCCCAACCGCAGCCTACAGCTATGCATTTGCGCAATGGATGCCAGCGCCAACCGCGCCTGTAACTGAGCCAATGGCGTTTACAGCGCAATATACGCAAACACCCGTAAATTATTCCATAGCATATAATTCTAATGGAGGAACAAATGTTCCATCTTCCAGCTACAATATAAATAGCGGTCCCATATCATTGCCTGCAACAACAAAGCTTTGCATTGAATTTGAAGGATGGCATGACAATCCTAGTTTTACAGGAGAGCCAATTGCAATTTTTACCCCGAATGCAAATAATTTAGGCAATAAAACTTTTTACGCAAAGTGGAAAGATAAAATGACGCCGTCTGTCAGCGATTTAACCTACGCAATTCCAACTCTAACATATAACGGAGCGGAACAGCCTATAACAGCTCCCGGTCTAAACTCCAATGCAGTTGCATGCAATCTTAATCCCCCAACCATACTATACAACGGAACAAACTCCCTGCCCAAAAATGCAGGCACTTACGCCATATCTGCATCATTTGCAGAAAGCTCAAATTATAATGCCGCAACAATTTTGCTCGGTACTCTTGTCATAGATAAAGCCGTTGTACCATCGCCCGATATTTTTGCAACAGTTAGCGATAAAGTTTACGATACCTCAATTCTAGCGCAAATAACAAGCTTCTCCGCTTCCCAGCTCTTGGAAAGCGACAGAATTTCTCCTAGCGATTATTCAATAATCTCCGCAAATTTTGACAATGAAAACGTAGGATCAGAAAAAACAGTAACCATAAGTTTTGCATGGAACAATTTACAAAACTACAGCACTCAGCAATGGACAACTACTTTTGTCACAACCGCAAGCATAACGCAAGCCACAGGCTACCTGATAATAGAAACGCCAAAGAAATACGAGCTTTCAAACCCTATAAAATCAAGCGTTTTGGAAAAGAACTCATTCATTAAAGACGATGCCATAGTTTGGGAATACAGGCATATAAACAATGCCAATTATTCCCAAGCCTTGCCTAATAGGGTTGGAGACTGGATGGTCAGGGCTTCGTTCGACGGGACCAATAACTATACCGGAGCGGCAGATTCTGCGAGATTTTTGGTGGAAAGAGGCAATGCGACAAATATTATACATAATATAAAGTTTGAAGAAACGGTTTTTGAAAAAGACGCCGCTATGAGCGCCAGCCTTAGAAATTATTATGTTGCAAACAGTTGCAATATGGATAGCACCAATATAAGCATAACGGTTATTGAACCGGATATAGTTTTTATTTTGCGCAATAACCCACAGCCTCTGAGAGGCGAACAGGACGAGAATGGTTCAACATATTACGAAATTCCATTCCTGTTCAGCAAGCCTGGCGTAGATACATTGATTTATACCCTGCTATCCAAAGATGGCATTTACAGCGAGCAAGATACAATTTTGATGGAACTCCCCATTACATTCGACTCCATAGCTAGGCAAAAATGGAACAATGTGCTGTACATAAACAACAATCTCTTGACAAATGGCGGTTATGAATTTGCAGAATACCAATGGTTCAAAAACGGAAATGCGGTGAGTGAAATGCAATTCTATTCCGCGGGCCCCAGCGTATTGGACACTCTAAACCCGTCAGATGTTTACAAAGTAACCATGCACACGGCAAACGGTATGAGAATTTCAACCTGCGAAGGCAGCCCGCTTGCGCCAAAAGCGAATGAGGCGCCGGCTCGCCGCTATAAAAAACAGGTACTCGGAATTAACGGAAAAACAGCAAAAATTGGCGCAAAGGTTTATAATATGAACGGTTCCAAAACAGAAAAGACTCCAGCCGGACTTTATATTGTAGGGGAAAATGAATAGAATTATATATGCAATTTTTCTTTTTCCGACTCTGATTTTCGCTCAAACTATTTACGAATTTGACGTGAGTTACGGTTTTGGAGCTTCCGAGCTTTCGTATAACAGCGTTCCCGGAGCTGCATTTACAATTTATCCCATTGAAAAATTTGGATTTTCCGCCGGAATCCAGTATTCTTTGCGGTGGAGCTCAAAAACCAGCCCTCAAAAAGGCGCAAATCCCATTACGGTTGACAGCGAAGGCGATTCGCTTATTTTCAAATACAGCATAGACAGATACAAAGAAGAATTGTACGGAAAAATATTGCAATTCCCCATTATGATGAAATACAGCGATGATTCATATTACACCGCTGCTGGCCTGAAAATAGGAAAGGTTTTAAATGTGGGTGCAGATATAAGCTATAAGGGACTTAAAACAGAAGGCTATTATCCAGAGTACAATTTAACGCTGACCGAACCGTTTTTCCAAGGCTTTGGCAACTATAAAGATAGCACTTTAAAAACGAAAAATTCTTCAAAAATTTTGGCCATGCTAGCTCTGGAAGGAGGCGTGAAATTAAAAGTAAGCGAGAATTTTACTCTGATGGCCGGCGCATTTGCAGACTACTCTTTCAACAAAGGCTTTGAAAAATCTTTAGCACCGACAATTGAAAGAGTTGAAACCCCAAGCGGCGTAAAACTCTTAGCTAACAACACTTGGAAATCCTGGAGCCCATGGAGCGTTGGCGCAGTTGTAAAAATTTCATTCATAACTGTTCCTGAAACTATGGAAGTTGCTGAAGAACCGCCGCCACCACCACCGCCTCCTCCTCCTGAGCCGGAACCGCAGCCAATTCCCGAACCACCGCCGCCGCCTGAACCAGAGCCTCTGCCGCCCGATACATCTTCTCTGCCTGCTTTCCTCTTAAACAGGAAACCTGATTTTGAGTTCAATTATCCTGAAACTCGCACAAGCCCCAGCGATTCGCTTCATATACTCCAGGTTTCGCAAATAGCGGATACGCTCAAAGCGAATTCCAGTTTGCAACTTCACTGCGTTGGCTATTCAGAACAGATGATTTCTGAAGCACTTAGCTACGAAACAGCTTGGCAAAGAGCGCTGCGGATTCACTACGCTTTATCGCAATTCTACGGCATAGAAGAGAACAGAATTTTCATCTATTCGCAAGGATCGAAAAAGCAGGATAACAGACGAGCGGAGTGTTTTTTGCATCGCTAGCCATTTTCTATATTAACCCACTATGCCCGACTCCATTCCTTCCTCCGCATTCGGTGCGCCGCCAGCTGCGCCCAAACAATATGATGTTCAAGAACTGCTTGGGCAAATGGTTAAAATGGAAGGCTCGGATTTGCATTTCACCGTAGGCGTTCCGCCTCTGGTTCGCTTGCACGGCAAATTGCAACCGCTTGGAGAAGATAAATTAAGCCCCAAAGAGACGATGCGAGTGGCTTACAGCCTTATGAACGAAATGCAACGCAAATCTTTTGAACAAAACAAGGAATGCGACTTTTCATTCGGCATAACCAATCTCGCCAGATTCCGCGCCAACGCCTATCTGCAAAGAGGCTGCGTTGGCCTTGCGCTTCGCATAATCCCAATTAAAATCAGAACATTCGATGAGTTAGGATTGCCAAAAGTCATGGCAGACTTCACAAAACGTCCATCTGGCTTGGTGCTTGTAACTGGAGCTACCGGAAGCGGCAAATCAACTACCCTGGCCGCCATGATAGACAAGATAAACAAAGAGCGCAAAGAGCACATTATAACCATAGAAGACCCGATTGAATTTTTGCACACCCATCAAAATTGCATGATAAACCAGCGCGAAGTTGGCAACGATACGGCCAGTTTTTCGCAAGCGCTTAAAATGGCGCTCCGCCAAGACCCCGACGTTGTGCTAATAGGCGAAATGCGCGATACGGAAACTATGCGAGCTGCGCTCACCATCTCGGAAACCGGTCATTTGGCTTTTGCAACTCTGCACACAAACTCAACCGTTCAAACCATAAACCGCATAATAGACGCATTCCCAAAAGGCGAGCAGCAAACCATTAGAACACAGCTTTCGTTCGTGCTTCAGGGCGTTATTTGCCAAACCCTCATACCAAAGCTCGGAGGCGGGCGAGTTATGGCTTATGAAGTTATGAACGTTCTGCCATCAATTCGCGCCTTGATCAGAGACGATAAGGTTCATCAGATAGAATCAATAATTGAAATCAGCCAAAAATTCGGAATGAATACCATGAACATGAAACTCGCCGAATTGGTTATGTCCAGGCAAGTTGACCGCTTTATAGCTTTAGGAAAATCTTCAAGCCCTGAAAATCTGGAAAAATTATTGCTCGAAAAAGAGCTAAGGTCGGGAGGGGCAAGATAAATGCCTGTTTTTAAATATAAAGCAGTTTCTTCCACAGGCCAGAGTTTTGACGGCCAGTTGGAAGCAAAAAATATTGATGAAGCCCGCGGCATGCTTATCCGCAAGAAGATGACAATTCAAAGCATAAAAAAGAAACCCACAGAAATAAATCTGCCTTCCATAGGCACAGGAATTAGCGCAAAAGAAATAGCAAGATTCACAAGGCAATTCTCAGCCATGAGCAATGCTGGTTTGCCCATAATACAATCGCTTTCGATTTTGGAACAACAGGCTACAAATCCTACATTGAAAAACGTTATAAACAAGGTTACTGGATCAATAAACGGCGGTTCTTCTCTGGCAGACGCCCTTGCCTTGCATCCGAAAGTATTTGACAGGCTTTATGTTCACATGGTAGCCGCAGGCGAAGCGGGAGGCATTCTAGACGGAATTTTAATGAGACTGGCCGATTATCAAGAAGCTAACGAAAGGCTAAAGAGAAAAGTAAAAAAAGCAATGACCTACCCCGCAATGGTAGCCGTTGTTGCCATTCTTGTTGTGATTATAATGCTGACATTTGTTATTCCGCAATTCACAAGCATATTCAGCGATGCCGGCATTGCCCTGCCCTGGCCAACAAGAGTGGTCATGGGTCTCTCTGACTTGATAAGAGATAAATTTTTAATCTGGTTCACTTTTCTCATAGCATTAGTGGTTGCTTTCAGATACATGCTGAATATACCAAAATTCCGTTTGATTTTTGATGGTACATTGCTCAAATCTCCGCTTTTTGGCGATTTGCTTACAAAATCAACCATTGCGCGTTTTTCACGCACGCTCGGCACGCTTTTAAACGCAGGCGTTGCAATCACGGATGCTTTGACAGTAACAGCAAAAACAGCGGGAAATACCAAAGTTGAACAATCCATAATGTATATTCAGCGTTCAATAACCGGTGGAAAACCCATAGCGGATCCAATGATTGAAACTAAAATTTTTCCGCCAATGGTAGTACAAATGACTGCGGTAGGCGAAAAAACCGGCGGTCTTGGAAATATGTTGATTAAGGTTGCGGATTTTTACGATGAAGAAGTTGACGCAGCAGTCGATACTTTGACATCCATGATAGAACCATTGATTATAGTGTTCCTGGGCGGCTTTATAGGATTTATATTGGTAGCTATGTATATGCCGATGTTCAGCTTGTCTGATGCGGTTGGCTAAGAGGTTGTTTTGGACTATATTTCTCCAATAGGGCCATTGCGCATAGAAGCTTCCGAAAGGGGCTTGAAAGCGATAAAATTTCGATTGCCGGAGCAGGCTATTGGAGAACCTGCGCAAGAAGTTTACGAAAACGAGAATATACGCAAATGCATGGCACTCTGCGTTTCTACACTTAACAGTTATTTTGCCAAGCAATGGGGAACTTTTAACCAGCTTCGCTCAAAGATACCTTTTGACTTGGAAGGCACGGCTTTCCAGAAAAAAGTTTGGGGAATAATTTATTCACTTCCCAACACTTACCCAATTATGGGCATAAGCTATTCTGAACTCGCATTTCTATCTGGCAGGCCAAAAGCCGTTAGAACGTGCGCAAGCATTTGCGGGCAAAATACCATTCCCATCATAATACCTTGCCATAGAATCATTGCTGCGGATGGCAAAATAGGAGGCTATGCAGGCGGTCTAGCCAAAAAATCCTGGCTTTTATGGCACGAAGGCATAATACCAAAAGGGTCGAACTTTTTCTTACAGCATCCCCCTCAGGCGAGGTAAAATGCAAAAAAGCGTCAACATATGTTTGCAAAATGAAACTACTGCTCATTTGTTCAGTATTTTTTTACTATATTTAGGTTAACAAAATTAAAAAGGAAGGCATTATGTCTAGAAAAGCAGCAGCAAACAAGGAAAGCAAAAGCACGCTTTCTCCGGAAAAAGCAAAAGCGGTAGAAGCCGCAGTAGCGCAAATAGAAAAGAACCACGGCAAAGGCTCTATTATGACGCTTGGAAATCAGAGCGCAATGGAAATACCGGTTATATCGACTGGCTGCATCCAATTGGATATAGCCCTTGGAGTTGGCGGAATTCCCAGAGGCAGAATAATCGAAATTTATGGACCTGAATCTTCCGGCAAAACAACGCTTACGCTGCACTGCATTGCAGAAGCGCAAAAAGCCGGCGGAGTTGCGGCGTTTATAGATGCCGAGCATGCATTTGACGCGAGCTACGCCCGCAAGCTCGGTGTAGATATAGACAGCCTGCTGGTTTCCCAGCCAGATACAGGCGAGCAAGCTCTTGATATATGCGAAACTCTGGTTCGCTCCGGCGCCATAGACCTTGTGGTGGTGGATTCCGTAGCAGCCCTTGTACCTCAAGCTGAAATCAACGGCGAAATGGGAGACAGCCACATGGGCTTGCAGGCCAGGCTTATGAGTCAGGCTCTGCGCAAGCTAACAGGCTTGCTCAGCAAGTCAAACACTGCTTTGATTTTCATCAATCAACTTCGCATGAAAATAGGTGTAATGTTTGGCAACCCAGAGACTACTACGGGCGGCAATGCGCTCAAGTTCTATGCTACGCAGCGCTTGGATATACGCCGCGTGAACACCATAAAAGATGGCGAAAATTCCGTTGGCAATCGCACAAGAGTAAAGGTTGTGAAAAACAAAGTTGCACCTCCTTTCACCCAATGCGAATTCGATATTCTCTACGGCCAAGGAATCTCAAAAGAAGCTTCCATACTGGACTTGGCGGTTGATTTGGAACTCATTCAAAAGAGCGGATCCTGGTTCTCATACAATGGAGAAAGAATAGGACAAGGCCGTCCGAGCGCTCTTCAGTATTTAAAAGATAATGCAGAAATTTCAAAAGAAATTGAGAAGAAAATCCGCGAGCATAAAAAAGAGATTGAGGTGTTCCAAAGCGGAGAAGATTCAAGTGAAGAATAGGTTTTTCATGACCATCTTGCTGCTTGGCTCAATGGCAGAAGCGCAAAATATTGTGCCTATGCTGCACGCCTCGTTTCTTCCGGATATTTCACAAACCGGAATTCGCTATGGAGAAACGCCAAGCGATTCCGTTTATATAAAATGGTCCCGTACCGCAGAAGTTGATAGCTTTTGGGTTTACAAAGGCAACCTGAGCTTGCAATATATAACAAATGCAAATACGCGCATTGTATGGTATAATCAACCGATCAGATATGAAAGAAGAATGGCTCTTCACCATTTAAGAGAATTTATTTTTGACAGTCCTTTCAGATTCAATGATTTGGAAGGACTTGCAAAAAACCAAAATCCTACCCTGGCCGATAAATTTATCTGGTAGAAGTAGATTTTTTAGAAGGAGCTACAGCTTGCGGTGGCGGCGGAGCTTTCTTGACGGCTTCCTTAGCAGCTTCCTTAGCGGCTTCTTTTGCAGCTTGTTTAGCTATTGCTTTATATTCCTGTTTTGCTTTTTCCAACTCAGGGTCGCTAGGCACATTGGGATCGTTCTTGGCAACTTGATTGCTCTGAGCTGCTGGATTGCCTACAGTATCGTTTCTGGTTCCGTCAACATACCATGCATATCCAAGCGGTTCCAGCTTGCTTTTGGCAAAATTCTCTGCCATTGACTTCCCGCTGAAATAGCCTACTCTAACCCTGTAATAAGTGCCAAGCAGCTGAGCAGGATTATTAACCTTTGCGTAATACGATTTAATTCCATTGTCAGACATTTTCTTAACCAATTTCTTTGCAGAGACTTCGCTCGGAAAAACCGCTACCTGAATTGTGTATCTGCCAAATTTCGACTGCTCGGCATCCGATACTGCCGTAGCAAAAGTTGGGGTTGAGGCAGGCGGCGGGGATGGCGGAGTTGCAACCGTTGGGGCTGCCTGAGCGGCGGCTGGCGCTGGCGTTGACTTTGGCGCAGCTGCTACGGGTGCATTATCTGGAG
This sequence comes from Candidatus Fibrimonadales bacterium, assembly GCA_009788135.1. Lineage (GTDB taxonomy): Bacteria > Fibrobacterota > Fibrobacteria > Fibrobacterales > Fibrobacteraceae > Fibrimonas. The sequence continues at coordinate 5,456 of WQSA01000003.1, read as the reverse complement.
GCGGAAGAGCTGGCGGCTCTTCTGTAAATTGCGCTGAGGGAGGCGGTGGCGGCAACGGAACCGGAATGGCCTCTTCCTCGCACGCCAGGAAAAAAACTGAAGATAGAACAACAGTTCCTAAAACAATATTTTTTTTCATACAACAGACTCCATGATTAAAGGGAATATAGAAAAACATATTTCTACATTAAACTCGTGCTACGCCTATTGCTAACAGTCTTCTTCCTCGCTTGCCTCGCGCATTCCGGAGAGTATTGGCACGTAGAAAAAGGAGCGAGCGCAATGAAAATGCTTTCCCTGCCAACCGAGCCCAGGCAAGCAGCGCTCGCAGGAGCTGGCATAGCCAGCCCAAGAAATGCGGGCGAAGCCATGAGAAATCCTATTGCAACGGCAAGTGCAAACTCCCCCGTTTTAAGTTTTTCTCGCACGGAATTTTCAAATACAACGGGAGCAAGCAGAATATCCATGCTGGCCGGTTCATCCTTTGGAAACTGGAATCTAACCGCTGGAATGGAATCGCTGAATTACGATGAAATGCAACGCTACTCGGAAGACGGCTTAACAGTGGACGGCTCTGTTTTCACAGCGGGAACTATTGCTACGCAGCTGGGAATAGCGAGAAATTTCAATTCCATGAGCGCAGGAATAACCGCTCGTTTTGCAAACCAAAATATAGACGATTCCCATATGCAAGGATTTTTGCTTGACGGAGGAGTTAAATACAATTTATTGAAACATTTAGAATTTGGAGCCGTTTTCAACAATTTAGGCTGGATTTCTTACGATGCAAAAGAGATTGCGCCGCTTTTTGTGCAAGCCGGCATAACGGCAAACTGCGCGCTGCCGCTGGGTTTTAGCGGCTCTCTTTCTGCGGATTTATACAAAAGAAACGACTCCGCAGAGGAGTTGCGCACTGGTTTAGAAGTTATCTATGGAGAACAATTCTCTCTGCGCCTGGGTTATTACGAGGTTCTAAGCGCCGGTTTTGCGGTGAAATTCGGCTCCATAGCGGTAGAATACGCATATCAAAACAAAGAAGCTCTGGAAGCAAACCATGTTTTCGGAGTGAATTTGCATTTCTAATTTTCTATATTTTTTTACATGGACAGCAAAGCTCTTCAACCTTTAAAAAACGCATACAATGTAGCTATGAGTTTTATAGAGAACGAATCTCAGAAACGAAAACCCAGCCCTATAGGCTCGGTTCCTTGGAAAAATTTAAAAAATGAACTTAATTTTCTCGATAAGAAAAAATCGGACAGAGTTTTGAACTGGCTAATTGAGAATTGGCCGCCGCACGCAAGCTATGTAATGCCTTTTCTAGACGAAAACGAAAGAAATGCGTTTGATTCCGATGCATATCGCTTGCTTCTCCGTTCTTACAGAACAGGAATGGTATCTGAGCGTTTTATAGAAGACATAATAGTCCGAGGCTCAGATAACGATGGTTTGCATTTTTCAAAAGAATTCCTGCACAGCTGCCTGGCAAAATTCTGGGAAGACTCTATGCAGGAAATTTCACAGCCTTCCATACAATGATAAAAATAATAGGCGGCGGGTTAGCCGGTTGCGAAGCGGCTTTGCAACTCGCTTGCAGAGGTTTTGATGTTGATTTATACGAAATGCGAAAAGGAGGCAGGCAAACTCCGGCTCATAAAACAACCAATTTGGCAGAGCTGGTTTGCAGCAATAGTCTTAAGGGAATGCAGCTCTCAAGCGCACACGGTCTTTTGAAAAACGAGCTAAAAATGCTCGGCAGCTTTCTTTTGCAAGCGGCAGAGAAAGCGAGAGTTCCCGCTGGGGAATCGCTTACAGTGGATAGAGAAATGTTCAGCAAAGAGGTGGAGCGGTTAATTGCGCAGAGCAAAAAAATAACTTTGCACTCCGAGGAATGCACCGAGCTCGCTTACGAAACTCCAACGCTCGTGGCTGCTGGGCCGCTTTGCAGCGATGCCCTTGCTGCGCAAATAAAGGAATTGACAGGCGGCGAGTTTTTGCGATTCTTCGATGCCATAGCCCCTGTTATAGACAGCGACTCTATAGACTACGAGCAAGCATTCGCAATGAACCGCCACGAAAAAGGCGAAACCGCCGATTTTATAAACTGCCCTCTGGACAAAGAAACTTATTTGGAATTTGTGAAAAGACTGCGGGAAGCAGACAGCATAGAAGAAAAGCCTTTTGAAAAAAAGGAATTGTTTGAAGGCTGCCTGCCTGTTGAAGAAATGGCCAGGCGGGGAATAGATACTTTGCGCTTTGGCCCCATGCGCCCCATTGGGCTTGGCAAGCATTACGCCGTTATACAGCTCAGGGCAGAAAACTCCCAAAAAACGCTTTACAACATGGTGGGCTTTCAGACGAGGCTCAAACATAACACTCAAAAAGAGATTTTCAGACTTGTCCCGGCATTGAAAAACGCAGAGTTTGCACGTTTGGGTTCCATGCATCGCAATACCTTTATAAAAAGCCCGGAATTATTGGATAACTCGCTAAAATTTAAGTCCAATATTTGGTTTGCAGGGCAAATCACGGGCGCAGAGGGTTACACGGAAGCCATAGCCACAGGCTGGTATGCTGCCTGGAACATGGCAAATTCCTTGCAAAATAAAGTGTCCGAGCCTCTCCCCCAAGGGTCTTGCATAAGGGCCTTGATTGAAGCCATGACTACGCCTAAAGAAGATTTTCAACCGGTTAATTTCAATTTCGGATTGCTGCCCCGCCCTGCAAATTTGCGAAAAAGCGAAAAAAAAGATTTTTTAATCAATCAAAACCGGAAAAATTTAATTATATTCATATAATGCTACCGGAAGAATTGAAATTGTTTTTGCGAAAATGCAAAAATAAGGTTTTTATATACGCTTGGGAATACTTCACAAGGCGCATTCATGACGAATTGGTTCGCTCTGTTATTGAAGAATCCCCGTTTTCTTACGTGGAAATAAATTTCAGCGTTGTCCAGCAGGAATTGCCCTCAAACAGCGATCGCTTGAAATTTTGGGAAGCATTTTTTGAAGAACTTCCAAAGCAAAAACGGTTCTGCGATTTGTGCGGTTTTTTAAGGAACGACGAGGGAATAGCCTTTTTGTTCGTAAATTCTATTGACAATAATCCTGCTTGGGACAGGTTCTGCTCCGAAATAGAAGCGAAAACTTCTTTTGATATGCGAAAATGGGAAGGACTACTGTACGCAGATTATCCGCCCAAGGAGTTTTTCAACACTTGAAAATTCTGTTTATCGCTTCCGTTTATCCTCGTTTTGAAACGGACTTGGAAGTTCCTTGGCTGCGTACTTTTGTTTCTCTTTTGAAAGATGCAGATTGCGAAATTGAAGTTGTTGCTCCTTCTCACAGAAAACTTAAAAGCCATGAAATAGACGGAATTAAAGTACACAGATTTAGATACGCTCCAAAAAGCCTGGAGTTTTTAACGCACGATGAAGGCGCGCCGTCTAAAATTGCGAGGAATCCCCTGCTCCAGCTTTTGGCAATTCCTTACATTATTTCAGGTTCTTTTTTCACGTTAAAAATTTGTTTAAAATTCAAGCCGCAGATAATCCACGTTCACTGGCCCTTTCCGCACGGCTTTATGGCATTCTTTGCAAGACTCTTTTACAAAGCCCCGATAATGCTGACCTTTTACAGCGCAGAGCTTTTGTTGATGCGCAAGAAAAAATGGATAAAGCCATTCCTGAAATTTTTTATAAAGCACGCAAATTCTGTTATTGCAATCAGCGGTTTTGCAGCAAAAACAGTAGAGACAATTTACCCGCGCAAAATTGAAATTGTGCCTTATGGCTCAACATTTAATAATTGCATTGGCAATCCCATCGCTTCATCTATTTTTAAAATTTTATTCGTAGGCCGTCATATTGAGCGCAAAGGAATTGAATATTTAATCAAGGCTGCAGAATTTTTGGATAAGGAAAAATATCAGATTCGCATAGCGGGCGTTGGCGATTTGACGGAAAAATTAAAACAGCATGCATCTGAACAGGTTGTATTCTTGGGCAAATTGTCAAACGAAGACTTGGAAAAAGAATATCAAACCGCAGGCTGTTTTGTATTGCCAGCCATTGTAGATTCCAAGGGCGATACTGAGGGTTTGGGCGTAGTTTTGATAGAAGCGGTAGAATACGGATGCCCAATCATAGCGAGCGATGTGGGAGGAATCCCCGATATTATCTTAGACAGGAAAACCGGTTTGCTCGTTCCGGAAAAGAATCCAGAGGCATTGTCTGCATCGATAAAAGAACTCGCTGAAAACGAAGCGTTGCGAAAAGAGCTTGTGAGCGGCGCAAAAGAGCATGTAAAGCGATTTTTTTCGTGGGATGCGATTATTGAAAAGCAGATGGGGTTGTATAGGGAGATTGTGGATGCGTAATAATTCTACGAAAGTTTTCTAAATTATAGATTGCTATGAAAAAAGCCTTTATTTTTTGCCTGTTAACTTCCGTTCTGTCAATGGCGCAAGGCTTTGCATTTGGGGGGTGTCCATCGCCGCCAGAAGAAAATTTTCGCAATTTTGAAAGATTTTCTGCTTGGTATAATAATATTATCCCAGGATTAGGCTCTATCTTTATGGGAGACAAAATAGGCGCAATTACTAATTTTGCGCTTGGCAGCAGCGGAATAACATTGATGATTGCCAGTGGTTGGCACTATGAAGAAATATGCGCTTCATATATCCTTATTGATGATCCCAATACCAGAGTAGAAAAATGCCATAGCCAAATGACCAAAAACGGTTCTAATCTTATGAAAGCCGGAGTGATTGTGTGGCTTTCGCAATTCTTGGTATATAATACTTATCGTTCCATAACTTATGATAAGCCTAGAAGCGTAGCTTACAACAAGTCCGGTGACTTTAATTTGGCATTATTGCCCAACAGGAATGGAAATTTAAATGCGCATTTAATGTATAACAAGGCGTTTTAACGGAGGCATAGAGCTTTATGAAAATCTGCCATGTTCTTTTAGCTTTTCTTTTATTGCAGGTTATTTCCTGCACTCCCGGAGATTATGGACCGGCTTTTGTTTCCGTAACCAATAAAAGCGAGTATAATATTACCAGAGTGAGTATTAGAGATGTACGGGCAGGGCTCGTTATTATGGATGAAAGAGATAATGAATTAATTGCCAAAGGCGGCAATTCAAAAACTTTCAAAATAAATCTTGAAGACACGCTCGGAAAGTTTGCTGTTTGCGTGGAAGCAGAAGATACTCCAGAACTTATGTGCTCCATCGATTTTGTTTTAGGCGACAGCGAAAAGATATTCTTTACCTGGGGTGGAGATAGCAGTTCTGCATGGAATAGATTTGTAATTCAGTAAAAATGCGTAATGATTCTACGCATTTTTGCGTAGAAAGTTTTCTATATTACTCTTTATGCGGAAAAAATACATCTACCAATTTGAAAACTGGGCTGATTTTACCTGGAAAGAAGGTGAAATCCAAGTG
>WQSA01000002.1 GCA_009788135.1 Candidatus Fibrimonadales bacterium | reverse complement strand
CATTTCTCTTTTAACAAATCGGTTAAAAATCCGTTGCTTAAATCCAATACGGAGGATTTTTTTTCAAAAGGATACCAGCATAAAATTCCATGATGAATCTGATTTTCCAGAATATTTTTTGCATTAACTATATTGTTGACTATAACCGCATTCACTCCTGCATTCTTCGCATATAGCAAATCTTCTGTGCTTGATATATTCCAAACATTTACTTCAACGCCCTGAGCTATAGCATCTTTAACTATGCCATTTCGCTTCATAGTACCTGCGTCAATATTCAACGCTTTCGCTCCGAGAGCCAGGCATTCTTTTGCTGTACATACTATTGCTCCTCCGCATAAAAGTGCAGTTTCTGCGTTTGGCTCCAAGCGTTTTAATGTTTGCATTGTGAAATGGTTGAATGAGCTGAATAGAATTCGCTCCAGCATTTCGTGTTTTTTTACGAGCGTTAAGGTTTTTTCTTCTATTTGAGGATAATCTTCAATTCCTGTTTTAAGTTCAATATTTATGCTTATATTTTTATGAGGTTTTAATAATTCCAGAACTTCGCTTAGAGTTGGGATTTCCATAAATTTCGGTTCGGCAATTTGTCTTTTGTTGAAATTAAACTTTTTCAATTCTTGCAATGTATAATCTTTAACCATGCCGGTTCCGTTTGAAATTCTGTCTATACGTTCATCGTGAATAACAACTATTTCGCCGTCTTTTGAAAGCTGAATATCAAGTTCAACGCCATTTGCGCCCAGCTCAACAGCCCTTGCGAATGCGTGCAAGGTGTTTTCCGGTCTTTCGCTGTATGCGCCTCTATGTCCCCAAATCTGCATTTATCTCCACTCGGCTATGCCGTTTTCAATTTGCCTGTTTTGCCCTGCACCAAATCTAATAAATTTTAATGAAGGGTATAGCAGAATGTCAAATGATTCTTGTATTGGTTCGCCCAATTTACGAAACGGCGTTTTGGCGTTTTGCGGTTTGTGTTCCAGAAAATATTCGCATTTTGAGCAATTTATGGAAATTATGGGGAATTTGCCGTTGTAAAGCGAGTCACAGTGGTTGTGGCCGTTTATAAAAGCGATGATGCTTTCGCTGTGGCGGTTCATTATTTCCATTATTTCGTTTTCTCCCCTAATCTCCTTTACCCAGGCTTGCAAAACAGCCATTGGCGGCAGGTGAGAGAAAATTATCGCCTTGCCCTTTTCCAATTCTTGGGAGAGAAAATCCAGCGTTTCTTTGCTGAATCCGTATCTCAAACGCTTGCTGTTATCGTAGCTGTTCAAAAAGATAAAACGTAAATTTTGCTCAGAAAAGTCCACGGAATAATTTGCTTCGCTTCTATTCAAATGAAGTTCGGAGGCTTCTTGCGATGTGAGAATGTCTGGGTTTTTGTTGAAGTAATTGAAGTCGTGGTTGCCCAGAGCTGCATATATGGGAATATCGTTTTGCTTTAAGTCGTTTAGAATTTTGTTTGCATATTCGCTTGTTTTTTGCTTTGAGAGTATTCCGTCTGTGAAATCTCCGAGGTGTATTACTGCGTTGATTTTGGTTTGCTTGCAGATTTGCGAGATTGCTTCTGCGGTGTGGTTCCAGGTTCCGTTTTCGGTTATGTGCGTGTCTGTGAGCAGAATGAAGGCAAGTGTATGTGGGATGGCGTTTGTTTGTTCAACGACATTGTTTGCTTCTTGCGCAATCCATTTTGGCGGGAACGCTTCGGTTTCCCACGGTTCCCAGATTTGCCGTGGCTCGTAGGCGTAGGTGTATATCCATTGGGAGTTGGGAATGGAAGGTGCGGGCATGGGGGTAAAGTAGAAATTTCTACATTACCTTTTGATGCTAAAAAAGAAAATCTTCATAAGCAGTGTGCAGAGCGAGTTTAAAGCCGAAAGATTGGCTATATATGAGTATATTCTTTCCGATCCAATATTGCGAAAGTTTTTTGAACCGTTCTTATTTGAACTGCAACCCGCAATTGACAGAAAACCCAATGATGTGTATCTAAAAGAAGTTGAGCATTGCGATATTTACCTCGGACTTCTAGGCAAAGAATACGGAAACGCTAAAAAAGGACTTTCTCCAACGGAAATGGAATACAACCAGGCATCCAAACGCTTTAAAACCCGTTTATTATTCTTAACTAGTCACAAAGATCAAGAAAGAGAAGCGAAAGAATGTAAATTTATAGCAAAAGTACAAAAAGAAGTTGTTCGCAGAAGATTTTCAAGCGTGGATGAACTTAAAGTTGTGGTTTATGCAGCTCTTGTTAAATATATGGAAACGATGGAGTTTTTAAGGGTATTGCCTTTTGATGCGACTTTTTGCCCAGCGGCTTCATGGAAAGACATTGACCGCAAAAAAGTTGATACATTTATAAATCTTGCTCGCTCAAAAAGAGGTTTGCCTTTAACTTTATCCGATAGCCTCAAGAAAATTTTCACGCATTTGCACTTGATAGACGAAAAAAATCATTTGGTAAATGCGGCGATGCTTCTCTTTGGAAAAGACCCTCAAAAGTTTTTCATAACATCAGAAGTTCGTTGCGCGCATTTTTACGGCAAACGTGTGGAAAAGCCTATTCGCTCCTATAAAGTTTTCAAAGGTAACGTCTTTGAGCTTATAGACCAGTCAATTGATTTTATTTTGCAGAAATTGGACTATTCCATTGAAACCAGGGCTGAGCATGTTTCTATCCCAGGTAAATATGAAATCCCTAAAGAGATAGTTACAGAAGCAGTCGTTAATGCCGTGGCTCACCGGGATTATACCAGTAACGCCAGCATTCAAATTATGTTATTTTCCGATCGTTTGGAAATATGGAATCCTGGTTCATTGCCAATTGGATGGTCTGTTGAAAACTTGAAACAAGTTCATCCTTCCATTCCTGCAAATCCGCTTTTGGCAGAACCGATGTATTTAGCTGGTTATATTGAACGAATGGGAACCGGAACCTCTGATATGGAAAAATGGGCCAAAGAAAATGATTTGCCTGAGCCAAAATTTAAACAAGAAGAAGATTTTCATATTATTTTATACAAAAAAGCGGACTCCCAAGGTAACGAGCCAGACTCCCAAGGTAACGAGCCAGACTCCCAAGGTAACGAGCCAGACTCCCAAGGTAACGAGCCAGACTCCCAAGGTAACGAAAGAAAAAATGATTTTTTGCGGCAGTTTGGCTTTGACAAAATTCCACAAAGAGCAAGTATTTCTCAAATTGAAGAATGGATACTTGCTATATGCAATTCTGATTACGCAACATTAAAAGAACTATCGCAAATTTTGGAAAGAAACCAAGTATTTTTGCAACAGAATTATATATCGCCAATGCTAAGCAAAGGATTGCTTAAATTAAAATATCCAGACAGCAAAAATAACCCAAAGCAAGCGTATATCGCAAGCTAATTGGCAAGTTTCTTTTTTCTATATTGCATCCCATGCAATCTAAAGTCTCAATAGTAATGCCATGCTATAACAAGGAGCAATACATTGGCAAGATGTTTGATTCCATTATTGCGCAAAAATGGGATAATATTGAGCTTATTCTTGTGAACGACGGCAGCACAGACGGTACACGCAATGTTATTGCGGATTATGAACCCAAGTTTAAGGCTCGTGGCTATGAGGTTGTGATTGTTGACCAAAAAAATGCCGGAGTATGTGCCGCTGCAAAGGCTGGGTTGGAGTGTGTAACTGGTGATTATGTTTGCTGCATTGATGCAGATGATATGCTGGACCCTGAGTACGTTTCGCTTCCGGTATCGTTTTTGGAAGAGAATATGGATTATGATTATACTATATGCAGTAGGCAAACTTACGCAATAGACAAAAATGGGAAACAACAAACCGTTTTTTTAATGAAATATTCTGAAAATCAAAAAATTACCCTAGAAAAATTTCTATTAGGATTGACAGAAAGAGCCCCTTGGGCATATATATCGCGCTTTGAATATTTTAAAAAATGTCGTATAATAGAAACTTACTTCACCGATACAAAAGGTGCGCATGAACCTGGCTTTACTATACCTTTGATAGCATTTGGCGGAAAAATTAAATTTTTGAATGAAAAACCGCTTTATTTCTTTAATTATAACGATGCGAATTCGCATTCTCGCCACAATACCCCTGAAAAACAAATTGCGCATAGAAATGAATACCTTAGATTGTGTGATATTGCGATTAATGCTTTGCCGGAAAAAGTCTTAAATTCCTCAAAAAAAACATGGCTCAAAAAAATAGGCGAACTTGGCAATTTAATTGTAATATTTATAGAAATTGCAAAATTGGAACAAGTAAAAGATATACAGGAAAGCATACTGATTAAAATTATTAATTTTATAAATGATAATTTACCTTCGCAGTATTCAATTAAACGCTCTGATATACTACAAGATCATGAGCTTATATTTGTTAATTCTGTTCGTTCTTATTTCCTTGAGGCAGATATCTATACTTTTGAGGAATTGAACTTGAGCCTGCAAAAAAGACCGAAAAGAATAATCTTTTATGGTGTCCTTGGCAAAAGAGGCAAAAAATTATTGCCCGCTTTATTGAAGTATAATATTCCTCAAATTGAATTTTGGGATAAAAACGGCGGACAGGACAGAATAAAGCAAGCAAATTTTTCCGAACTTAACGAAGATGACATGCTAGTTGTAATTCCAATGCGTAACGATATCTATGAAGAAGTCAAACAATCGTTAAAAAAATCAAAATGCAACAATATCATCAGCTATAATGCAAGTTATATATATTTACACATATATATATTTTCGCAATGCTAATTTTCATAACTAAACTTCAAATGAACACTTTTCAGGAAAAACTGCTTCAAAGGCATTTGAAACTTCTTTTTTAAAAAAATCAAAATCTATTTTGCTAGCTCCATCGTTTATGCAAATAACCTTATATTTTTGTGTTTTTACAGCATTGCATATAATTTTAGCTGAAGTTCCCAAACTATAAGCACGCCCTAAAACTTTACTTGGTTTAAATTCGCCCCTCATAATTCTAAAATAACGTACAAGCCAATCCGATACATCTTCTATATCACGAAACTTATGCAAACAAGTTTCGTGCAGCAACTCACCTTCTAAATTCCATACATATTCAAATTGGGATTTTTTATATGCCAAAGTTAAATGCGGATTAACTATATCAGAAAAATTTACCTGCCTGTAATTTTGCCAATTTATAAAACACGAATTCAATCCATATTTAGGACTAAACCATTTGAAAAAATTTTTCTTTATAACTTCATGTTTTCTAAAATGCTTGTTTATAACAGACATATTATTAAACATAATTCTGGCAAAATGCGTATCCAAGGGAGTCATATTTCTCATAAGTGCTTGATCACAAGGAATATAGTCTACAAAAAAATCGCAGTCTTTTGCATTATTAAGCAAAAACGTATCATCGTTAAAAAACACGAAATTTTCTGCTAAATTGAGAATGCGATGAATGTTAAAGGTTATTGTATGCGAGTTAAACGTAGGTAAATATTCTTGAGGTATATAATCAGAATGTTTAACAAGATTCAATTTTGGGTGTTTTACATTAAGCCACCCAGGCAAATGTCCGCAAGTTATAAAATGAATTTTATTAACCCAAGGAGCAAATTTTTCCACTCCTCTAAACCAATAAGGCAAAAGCCCCATATCTCTGTAGCGACTGTCGTCTACCTCGCTATTCTTGCTTGGCGAATATTTCGCCTTATCGGCTTGCCATTCAGGATCGTTGCCATCTACCCAGGGAATAACGAAATCTATCATTTACTAGTTGACCTCCAAAAATCTTTTCCTCTTTTCAAACCTGCATTCATGCAAATTTTTGCCATCTCTTGCGTTTTGGCAACTTCTGGCAGAACAAAGTTTACAAGTACCGATTTTGATGAAAAAGGCATTAAATATATTTTTTGCATAATCATCTCTTTACCTTCCACTCTCATATTCATATATTACCACAACAGCAGGCTTTCCGTATTTTTTTTGCTGAATCTAAAATTAAGCTTTTGAATATAGAAGCCAATGTTTCGCCAGAAAGTTCGTTCTCTTTGCGAATGTTTTCAAAAACTTGCCTTCCTGTCGGGAGTAGCTGCATAAGGAGTAAAATAGAAATTTTCGCTAAATACAGGAAACAAAATGTTTCCTAAATAATCAATTATAGTATCGTTATCTACACAAATAGCTTCGCTTTTTATATTTTGAAGCTTTTCCTTGACCTCTCTCAATATATCAAGTGAAGCAGGAAGTATAAGCAACATATCATTGCTTGTCAAACTTTCAAAATCTAGTTTCATATCAGTTGCGGCATTGTCCCATAAAATAGTTGGAGAATAAGGGGTTTCTTTTAAGAATGGAAGCAATTTTTGCGCAATTTTCCCCAATGCACCGTACCCTATTATTCTCCCGCCTTTTGGTATTTTTGGCATTTTCTCTTGAGGCTCATTAAGCAGCCATTTTTCGAATGCTTGAAAAAAAATACGTATATTATTAAAAGATACATTTTTACGAACTGACTCGGGCGAAAAACTAAAATGCTTGCAAACGAGCGAAATATATTCATCAATCCATTGTTGCCAAAAAGGAGCGGCTTCGGTAAAATTGGCAGTCCAATTGACGTATGCTTTCAATCGTCCTAGTTCTTTTAATATAAAGAGTTTCTCTTTTTGCGCAAATGGCTTATCGAGCGCTTGAATAGATAATGCAATTAAATCATAATATTTTTCCATACACCTCATATTTTTGGAAACTGTACCTATTGCTGTTGTATCTCTAGCGGCGCGATTTCTAAGATACAGACCCTTTGGTATATGTTTAAATTTCCCATTATTGCTAAACAACGGTACATTTAATTGAGGTTCTTGAGAAAAACATGGAATGGTAGAGAAGTTTTGTATTACTCTGCATCTTTCTATATAACTAGTTCTAGTTAAGTATATACAGGCTGATATTACCATTCGCTGAAAAATATAATTTTCCAATCGATTTGGACTCTCAGCAGAATGCTTCCAAATAATATTTTTCTCCGGTTGATATTCCCATTCTTTCTCCTCTAATTCACAGGATACTCCATCATATTCTCGGTTATCTTCCAGCCAACCAGCCATAATCGTAAGGTATTCGCATGCCAGTCTGTCGTCACAATCTATTGTGCAAAAATAATCCCCGCTCATGCGAAGCATACCAGTACGCACTGCTCCTGCAGGACCTTGATTAGTCTGGTCTATTATTATCACTTCATAGCCACGGGCTTTTAATTTTGGTTCCCACTCGGTTATGACTTCTCTGGTTCCATCTGTGGAGCCATCATTTACAAGAATAAGTTCTATATTGTTCCAATGCTGGTCATTTACGGATTGCAACATGCCGCCAATCCATTTAACCTTATTATAACACGGAACTATCATACTGACTTTTGATTGCATAGTATTCATTCTCCCTAGTATATCTATAACAAACGTTCTGGTGGTATGGCAAACATATTAAAGTCAAAAGAGGCGTGAGCAGGCTCATTTTTTCTTACAAATAATCTATAATCAGGATATAATTCCCTAACGAATAGAGGAATTTCGTATATATCAGGAGCTTTGTGGTACAAAGATATAGCTAATATAGGGTGGTATTTAACTATAGTTTCCCTTGCTCCATAAAGAGCATCCAATTCTGCACCTTCTACATCCATTTTTATAAAACTCGGAGGCATGTCAAACTCTGTATCATCAATACGGCAACTAATTATTTTATCATTTGACCTATAATCTACTCGCGAAGCAACCGAATTCAGAGAGATAAAGCCTACAGGCCCATTAGTATTGCTAACAGCTTTTGGAACAATGCGAATATCTTCCGATACGTTCTGAAACAAATTCTGTATTTTTTTATATGAGTTTTGATCTGGTTCAAATACCGTGATATAACGTAATTTTGGATAGTTTTGAATTAATTGCCTTACAGTATCACCGTCATATCCACCGCAATCCAGCGCATGATCTTTCTCCCCCAGTCTAAATAAATCTGTAGCGCAATACCCGGAAGAAGGCGGATAAGTTAACGCATAAAATATTGTTTTCCAGGCACGTGAATAAATATACGAATAATATTGCTCTTTTGAAGCGTTATCATGCAACATATCAATAACACTAATTGTTTTCTTGCGATCTATTTTGCTGAGGTATAAAAAAGCTGTTGGATATGGATCTGGCGTAAGTATATTATTTATCTTGCTAAATCCAGCCGATATAAGATTTTTGTTTATTTTTTCTTTTTCTTCGCCTGTAAAATATGTTTCTACAGCAACTCCAACTGGAATATCTCCTAATAAAGCAAAGCATTTATCAACGGAATATACTGGAATATTATCGATATAATACGCTTCTTCTGCTTTGCGATCTATATATGCCAATGGTATAACGCCAAATTGCACCTTCAATGCCTCTGCCATTTTAATGCCAGCCTTACCAGCTCCATATATGGCAAACGGGCCGCCATCTGTGAAGTATTGCAATTTCTTTTCAGATTCATACGAATCATATAAATCATACAGATGCTTTAATTTCATAGCATAGATTGAATGCCTTGCCATTTAAAAATCTCCTCTATATTAGCTTAATATACAAATTGTTTTTTACATGACTATAGCGAACAGGTCTCTGCTATAAGCTTCCATAATTCTTTTTTCTATATTACAGAATAAGTTAAACCTCTTCAAGGAATTAAGCGTGAATACTCAAAATGAAAATGCATGTAGTTTTGGAGTCAAAGGGCTTGGCATAAACAGCATTGCAGAGCTTTCCTATCTTTTCTCGGAATGGAAGCAATCTGGTTTTGACAAAATATGTATTTTTGGCGGAAAAGGATTGGGCAAGAAAATGGAAATTTTTCTTAATGAAATGGCTAATGTGAAAGTTGATTTTTATTGTGATAACGCAGAAAGCGAATGGAATGAAAATTGCATTAGTCCAAAACAACTTGAATCATTTAAACATCAGGTTGTTGTGTTTATTTCCCCCTATAATTACCAATCGCAAATAATGGAACAACTTTCTAAAATGGGGATAAGGCATATTATTCCTTTAGTCTCTTTCAGAATTTTTCAAGACTATATTTTAGAATGCAAAAAAATAGAAATGAAAAAATCTGAATTCGTACAGCAAGGTTCAAATAAACATAGAGGAAAGCTGGAATTGCTAGCTGATGAAAATTATGAAAAAGATGCTACAAAAGCAATAGGCAATGCATGGATTGAAACTGACAGATATTACGATGATTCTGAAAATAACTTTCATCCCGAAGGCTGCGGAATGGATGTATTCTGGGGGAAAAATTCGACATTTCTTAAATATTTTGAACAATTAGATTGTTCTAGCATAGTAGAATTAGCTTGTGGCCATGGTCGCCATATTCAAAAATATCTCAACAAGGCAAAAGCAATAACTTTGGTGGATATAAATGAAGAAAATATTGAATTTTGCAAAAAACGTTACTCGAATGATACCAAAATCAAATATGTTGTAAATGCAGGAAGTAATTTTTCAGGAATAGAAGACGCTTCTCAAACTTCCGTATTTTCTTATGACGCAATGGTTCATTTTGAATTGCTGGATATAATATCTTACATAAAAGATGCGAATAGGATTTTAACCAATGGAGGAAAAATCCTTTTTCATCATTCAAATGCTGCGTACGCTCCTGAAAAATCTTGGATTAAAAAACCTCACAGCAGAAATTTTATGTCAGCCGATATATTCGCATATTTAGCTTTACGGCATGGATTCACAGTGTTATCGCAAGATATTTTTTCTTGGGGTTATGGCATGAATTTTTATGAACATTTAGATTGTTTATCCTTATGTCAAAAAATAAGGGACATTAATTGAAAATCTCCTCAATATTAGCTGTATCATTGCTAATATTGCTCTGATTTTTGAGATTCAATGACAGCCTTTCTCTAAGCTCCTTATCATCAATCAGCATTTTTAACTTTTGTACAATGCCCTCAACATTAATATCGCAAATAAGGCCAGTCTCGCCATCTTTGATAACTTCATCAACGCTTGAATGATTAGTCACAAGAATTGGTTTGCACAATATTTTAGCTTCTTGTATGGCAACTGATAGTCCTTCATGTCTGCTTGGGTGAACATAAATATCGCAATTTGCGAAATATGGATAAGGATTTCGCTTGAAGCCGAGTAAAACGACATTCTTCCCTAAATTCATTTCATTCAACATTTGTACATACTTTCTTTCAAGCGTATCGCCGGCAATAAACCATCGTACATTATAACCAGCATTCAGCAGTTCCTTTGCGGAGTAGAATAATAAATCCGGGCCTTTATATGCTATAATTGCAGCAGATGTAAATATTTTTATGCAGTCTTTAGCTTCAATATATTCCTGAGGATAAAATTCCTTAGCGTTGCGTTCTATATACGCACTATCATTAGAATTGTAAATAACTTTGATTCTCTCTTGTAAATTTGGATAACGATTTGCAAATGAGCGTGCATTTTGTTGCGAAACGCAGATTATAGTATTCATCTTTTCCCATAAGGCATTTTTTTTACTAACAACTTTTTCATGAACATGTATATAATCAGAATGAACCCAGCATATTTTCCTAGAAGCAAAAACTTTATCTACAACTATTTGCAAAGCTATGTCCTCTGTATAAGCTACAGCAATATCATATCCTGAATATTCTGGCACAATTTTCTTTAATTCTTCCCAGTTGCGCAAGCGATCCTCTCCTTCCTGAGCATTTCTTATGCGAATATTTTTGCGAATATCGGCCATATATCCCAATCCATCTTTTCTTAGATCGGAAAGAAGCTCTTCTGAATATTTGCCAAGTTGATATAATGGCGGCAAAATATTTATATATTTCGGTATTCTATCCCAAAGATCCTGTTGAGACACATCATCCGAAAAATCAATTGCCTTTTCATAACGACGATTAGTAAGCAAAAGTTCATAATGATATTTGTCGTACGGCAACAGATTCAAAAAATTTACAAATGCATTTTGAGGACCACCAGGTTTGCTAAGGTTAGGAAATACTAATAAAATCTTTTTCATAGTTTTGGCCTTGCAGGTTCATTATTTTTTTTTAATACTATAATACAAATTCTAGTAAACCAATAAGGTAACTTTGAAATTATATTATTTTCATAGACTTTCAAAATATTAACAATATCAGTATTTTTTTCTAATGGGCCTTGTTGAATGTATTCATTTAAGATGCTAATTTCTTCTCGAGATATAGACCCCTCAATAAACTGATTTAAAACAAAAAACGAGTGAGGCATAATAGCCTTAATAGTACAGTTATTATTAGAGCAGAATTCGCTTAATTCTTTGTAGGTAGTAGCATTATTTCTTTTATTGCCCCTATATACGGCTCCATCTTGCAGAATGTGTTCAATATTTTGTACTCCTAGTGCAGCTTGGGCGTATAAATAATGCTCACGGAAAGAAAAGTCAAATGCAACTATTCCACCAGGCTTACATACTCTTAACTGTTCAGAGCAAAATTCACTCCAATTGGTAAAATGTTCCATAAACCACTGAGAAGTTACAGCATCAAAAGAATTATCTTCAAATGGAAGTTTTTTAGCGTCTCCGACTTTAAAATCAATTTCAGGATGTTTTTTTTGCAAATACTGTAATTGTTCTCTACTGATATCAAATGCCATTACATTAAAACCAGACTTTGATAAGTAAGAAGATAATCTTCCTTGTCCAGCTCCAACATCCAAAACCTTAGAGTTAGGTTCCAAATATCTAGTGTATAAAGGGAATACTACCGATTCACTCCATAAAACATCTTTGGTGCTGGCCTCATATTCTTTTGCTGCATCTTTATTTATCCATGAAAACATTGATTTGGATTTGCGATCAAATTGGCCGAGTATTTCTCCTCGTGTTGAAAATTTTTTTATATTTTTAAATCCTACCGAACGCAGCAATTCTTCTATTTCGGCACAAATTTGTAAATTTAATATACAAATCGCAACAGGGTAATTTAAATATTTGGCAATGGCATCATGATTAAAATCAGGAAAGCGCACGTCGGAAAGGAAATCCTTAATAGGTAAGTTGCTATTAGCTTCCTTATCCCAGGCAAAAAGCGGAGCACAACCGTTCTCATTTAAACAAGCCGCAAGAATTGCTCCCAATTGTCCACCACCGTAAATTATACATTGCCGATCAAACATTTCATCTCCTTAGGTGATTGTTGAATTCTAAAAGGAATATACAAAATTCTAAGTCTAAATTACCTATCGATAACTAAAGAACCCAGGACAAACGCATCTAAATTTTGTATAATCATCATAGATTTTTTAACCAAAGAGGCCTCAAATACCCCATGGAAAGCCCGATTCCGTTTTTTTTCGTGTTTGCGTGACCTGCGAGTAGAGCGCACCAAGGTCCACTTGCTAGAATACATTCTTTTTATCACCATATCAGCCATGATCTGCGGCGCAGAGACCTGGGACGACATAGAGTAAGGTACGCAGCCACTGAGGATGCACAGAAGCAAAGCTGGGAGCCTTTGCCTCTCAAGCTGGCCAGAGCGAAAGTGATTGTTTCCCTTTTGGCAAGGCTTTCGAAACTGGAAAGGGTCACAAGCAATATGAACCATGCGTTTTTTCATTATATGAAATTTCATTGCCGTGATTACGCATCGTTCGAAATATTTCTACTTTCCGTTTAAGTTATCGCTGGTGATGTGAGACTATTGGGAATTATATCCGGAACCGCAGATTTTAAGTTCATCGTATCAAAGCAGTGGCGGCATAACGGCAACTTATCAAAATGATAGGCTCTAAGCATTTCTTGATATTTTCTTAGCTTTTCGCTATTTTCCCATATATATTTCAGACCATCCCCTACATCATTCAAACTTCCAACAAGCATATAATTATCATAATCGGCACAACAACAAGTAACAGAACCGTCAAAATTTATAGATAACTTGGCAAAGACCTCATTGCATTGTTTGTGAACCATCTCAATCGATTCCTCTTTCTTAAGCTTTTGCAGGAGGATTTTATATTTTTCTGGAAGGCTATCAATTTGCGACATAATACTTGACAAGTTAGTATTGCCTATCGATACATAATCACAATGAGCAGACAATAACTTCTTAAATTTTTCCACCATTTCCGCAGATTCGTAAGTTATTGTAGTTGATGCATGAATATAAGGGTAAGCTTTATCGCCGCGCAATTCGGAAAATCTGGATATCGTTTGCACTAATTTATCAAAGCTTTCGCCATAGCGCATTTCTCCATAAGTTTTTTCATCCACGCCTTGAAATGAGAATTTTACGCTATCAACTTTCATATCTAAAATGCGTTTCATTTTTTCTTCGGTTAATAAAGAACCGTTTGTGTTAAAATGGCACAACAAACCTTTGGATTTAGTTAGCTCCAGAAAATCCATAAATTTAGGATGCAAGGTAGGCTCGCCCCAGCGACTGAAACGAATTGCTATGTTATATTTCGCAGCTTCATCAATTATCAATCGGAATAATGATTCATCCATAAATCCTGTTTTGCGCCGAAGGCTTTTCATGCCCGTTAAACAAAAAAGGCAACTAAAATTGCAGCAATTGGAGGGTTCAATATCCAGCAATAACGGCATAGAAGTCTTTTCGCCAGTACCTGCATTCAATTGCTTGTATATTGGTTGAAATGGATTTGTGCGTTCAGTCACTTATGTACCCTCCTCCCATAACCCTAAGGAATTACGCCCTGTTCCATATATTACCATCTTGCGCAGTTGACTTATAGACATATTTATAAATATACAATTTTTTTACAGCGAAATAAAAGCGGTCAATGAATTTGTAAAATCAATAGGGAAAAATGGTAATGTTATTCAAAAATTACCTTATAATTACTCTCCAGCGTTTATGGTAAAGGATTGAACATATCCCATTGCAGTTGCGTATCTGCATCAATGTAAGCGTTGCTTTGCCTGCCTATCAATTTATCTATGTCAAATGGCTGTATGCCTCCACCAGGACGTTTAAAAGTAATGTGTTCTGACGTAATAACTGTTCCAACTGGAATTGCCATTGCGCTCACAATAGAGCGTCTAGCAAATTGCCGAGCTGATTGTTCGGAACTATTATATGTTAATTCTCCATTGCCAAGAAATGAATCCGTCAATTTAATTTCAGCAAGAATGTTCACGGCATCCGCTTCATCCATAGCATGGTAATGATCATTGCCAGACAAAGTTTTGTCAAGCGTGAAATGTTTTTCAATAACTATTGCACCAAGCGAATATGCGGTTTTCAAAACATCATAGCGAGTATCAGGCTTTGTATGGTCGCTATAACCAATTATGCAGTTCGGATATTCATGTTTTAATGCAGAAATTCTGCGCAAATTAGCATTTGCGTAAGGAGTAGGATATTCAAGCACACAGTGCATAAGCATGAGCGGACAATCGTTGAACTTGCGAATTGTTTCCACAGCACGATCAATTTCCGTTTTATCAGAAGCACCAGTAGATAGCAAAATGGGTTTATTTTTACAAGCTATATGTTCAATAAACGGCAAGTTTGTTATATCAGATGAAGAAATTTTATACGCTCCCATAATAGGAGACAAATAGTCGGCAGAACAGAAATCAAACGGAGTGGAAAGAAATTCTACATTTTTTTTTATGCAATATTCAGCTAATCTCATATATTCACATTCACCGAATGAATCAAATTTACGGAATAATTCATATTGCGATAATGTCGGTTCCTCGGAAGTATCCCAGTATGCCGGAGACTTTTTTGCGGCAAGCGAATCGGCCTTGTATGTTTGAAACTTTACAGCATGAATGCCTGCAGTAGCAGCTGTATCAATCATAAACTCAGCCGCTTCAATCGGAGCAATACGCTTTTGCTCGGCAATATCGTAATAATTAACTCCAATCTCAGCTATCAATGAAAATTTCCCTGACAACGCTCGTAAAATAATTGAACTTTCCATCACTATTCTCCCAATATGATTTTAATAACACGATCAACGCCAGATTTTAATTCAACTGCCAACATAGATTCTCGCATTTCATGGCGAATTTGCGGAGTTGTTATAAGCCATTTAACGGTTTTTTCCAATGTATCGCCAGCTATATTTTCTCCTAAACCCAAGTTGATAAAACCCTTTCCTAGACTCGCAAATGTATGCATACGTTCACGAGTATTTTGTGCTATTACAATTGTTGGAATACCGAGCGATGCGGTTTCATAAATACTACGCCCTTGTCCAATTATTGCCAAATCAGCGTCTTTCATATATTTGCTTACTATATCAATATTATTATATACATGTATATTGCAATCTTCAACTGCAACAATACCGTATTTTTCAACATCGTAAGCAAGGCCAGCAATAAAATCAAAACGAATTTGAGGCATTTCATTGTGAAATTTTATAGCAAAATCGTATATTTCTTTCGTATAATTATTTGGATCGCTGCCTCCAAACATAACAAATACCCGCTTTACTTCATCGGAAAATGCTTTTGGCAAAGCCAGTTGAAATTCTTCGCGCAAGCAGGCATATTGATAACCAAAATAACAATTGGAGCGATTATCAGCAACACCTTCATACAATGCGTTTATTGTTGCATCGGCGCACAATGCTCCGTCTCCCAAATCTTCGATTGATATTAAGCGTTTGGTAAATTGCTTGATATTTAACATGTAATTTTTATCCGTATTCAAACAATCTACAACCGTAATATCCGGTTTGTTAACTTTCATGTAATCTATAAATTCTTCTTCTCTTTCAATAATGACAAGTGGAAAATTACTCGTACGGAGTTTTTCCAAACCTTCAGAATAATCACTGCGAGTTATAAAAGTTACATCATGCCCTGTTAAGCGATATGCTAGGGTAAGCGTATGATAAATGTGCCCCAAGCCCAATTCTCTGCTACCATCAGCGCGAAATGCGATTTTCCTGCGCTTGAGTATAGCCTCGCATAAGTTCCAGTCATTTGAGTTATCTATATCGGTTGTTTCAGATTCCGAAAGAGGAAAAATGCTAACATTTTTGCCTATTCTGCCGTTTTCTTTTACGCATTCACGGCGAGAAATTAGAAATGCACCGGTTTCTTTGTATTCTTTAGGCAATAATTGGCGATTAAGTCTCTCCGTATAATTCGGCACATAACCACAGGAATCTGCACGCCAAGATAAATGCGTATTATCTTCAACGCTTATTAACGTATCTAAATTTTGCTTTTTTATCTGTTCTATTGCCGACATTAGCGATTCTCGTTTGAGCATCGGAGATGTTGCTTGCAATGTTACGACATAGTCAAAAACGCATTTTTTCTCTCGTTCCATTCGTATAACAGCATCATACACAACAGGATCAAGCGTAACATCATCATTAGATAGCTGCGAACTGCGCTCAACTGCGTCAACATCAAATTGACTTACATACGTTAACACTTCATTATCATCAGATGTGACGGCAATGTCTGTTATTGCCGAACAGGTTATGGCATTTTGCAGAGCATACCATATAAGCGGCTTCCCGTGTAAAAACCGCATATTTTTACGAGGTATGCCTTTTGAGCCTTTTCGTGCTGGAATTACTGCTAAAATCTTCATTGCATTTTCCTGATTGCCATTGTCAAAATATAGAAATTTCCTACGCAACCTTGTACCAATAGCTTTTCTATATTATTATCCTTAAGTTTCATCTTGGAGAACAAAATGAGCAAAGGTCTTACAGGCAAGCCAATTATAATTTTCTGTGCTGGAGTATTCGGCGGACGTGCTTTGGAGCATTTTGGTAGTGACAGAGTGCATTGTTTTGCGGATAATTTTATGCATGGGCATGAATTTAGAGGAAAGCCCGTTATATCCTTTGAAAAATTAGTGGAAATAGCATCTGATTATGATGTTGTTGTTGCGGTAAATTCTTCAGTAGAGCGTAACATTCTTATACAATTGACAAATGCAGGCATAAAAGCAAAAGTATTCCAAGAACATATTGAAGACATATATAATTACGAAAGCAACCCTGAAATTGCCAAATTTCACAACATTCACAAAGGCAAGCGTTGCTTTCTTATTGGAAATGGTCCGAGTTTGCGTAGCGAAGATTTGGATAAGCTGTATACTAATAAAGATATAACTTTTGGTTGTAATACTATATATAAAATCTTTTCACAAACCAATTGGCGCCCAAATTATTATGTTGCAACTCATATTGAATCTCCATACACAGAGTCATTAGCGGCAACAGAAGTAGAAGTAAAATTTATTGCAAAACCTGAATTTGTAGCACAACGAAGTGCAAAGCATGGAATTGAAAATACAGAAAAAAAACTTAAAGATATTTTAAAGTCTGGTAAAGGTCACTATTGTTATTGCAATTTTGTGTATATTAGGGACCCTAAAAATTATTATTTTTCAAACGATTCATCTAGGGTTATTCCTGTTAGTGGAACTGTAATGATTGGCATGATGCAATTAGCAGCATATATGGGGTTTGAAAAAATATATCTTCTCGGAGTAGACGGACAAGCATATCTTGATGGCAAAAATTACGAAAACAAAAAACTTCATTTCCATGAAGATTCCGCTGTAGAAAAAAAAAGACAGTTGGAAATAGTCACAGCAAGAGCTTGTGAGAAACCATTCGAAAGGATAGCCGCCTATTATCTTACAGTAGAAGCATATTCCCGTTCACATGGCTTCTGTGTGTATAATGCGACCAGAGAAAGTATCGTAGAAGCCTTTGAGCGAGTAGATTTTGATTCTCTGTTCCTATAGCGTCAAATTTCAAAATTCCACTAAAATTCATAATCATGTTGGGTAAACTTATCAATGTAAAGCTCCATAGCGAGATTTGTTAAGTTATACCCGTAAGCTTGTTCATGAATTAGTATAGTTGAATTTGCATCAGAATTTTGTATATTCATAGAATGGAAAAATTCTGTCTAGAAAGTATATACTCTCGTTTGGGAGACGAAGAAAGTCGCTTTTTATTTGAAAACCGCCTGTGCTATAGTTTAACCAGCGATGTACAGAAGATGGTTAAAACCATTAATAGCAAAAATGCTATTTATAAAAAATTGCTTGAAACTGAAAGAAAAATTTATGTATTTGGGGCTGGGACTTTTGGCCATAAATTAGTCAAGAGTTGCCCTGAAATTTCTTGGCAAGCTTTTATAGATAATGATAAATCAAAAATTGGCAAGCCAGATGTTATCCCCATAATATCTTTTGAAGATTTTATTAAGAACTCCAAAAATGCTTTGGTTCTCATTGCAAACATTTATCACGAGCATGAAATAAAACAACAACTTATAAACAATGGCATTTCCGAAGAATTTATTCTTATTGAACGAACTGGATTGGAACAGTATTTTGATTTACCATATTTCAAGTCACAAAAAAATGAATTTTTTGTTGACGCAGGTGGTCTTAATGGTTATACTACTAAATGTTTTTTCGAATGGTTAGGAAATGCTAACGGTAAAAGTATAGTATTTGAGCCAGATCTGAAGCAATGCAATATTTGCAAAAATCATTTGCAAGGTTATGATAATGTAAAAATAGTAAACAAAGGTCTTTGGCATAAAAAAGAGACCATAAAATTTCACCTAGATCAAAATGTTCCTGCACGTAACCGAATAAGTTCCGATGGAGAAGAAATTATTGAGGTCATTAGTTTGGATGAATATCTTAAAGAGGAAAAAGGGCCGGTGACTTTCTTAAAAATGGATATAGAAGGTGCAGAATTAAACGCTTTAAATGGTGCAAAACGAATAATAAGCGAACAAAAACCAAAGTTGGCAATCAGCATTTACCATAAACCTGAAGATATATGGGAGATACCAAGCTTATTGCTTGATTTTGTCCCAGGCTATAAATTTTATATTAGACATTACTCACTTTGTGCCGAAGAGACTGTATTGTATGCATTGTCAGTTTAAACTCAATAATTATTGAATTGCTTGGAGCCAAATTTATTCTTCGCAATCTCAATGCCAGCAAATATTGCATCAAGCATGCTCTGTTCATTCGCCCGGCCTTCACCAGCTTTTCCAAATGCCGTCCCATGATCAACGGATGAACGCACCACTGGCAAACCTATGGTGCAATTTATGCCGCTCACCGAAGAATATTTGCCCGTTGCGCTATCGTATTCAAAAGCACTGAGTTTCAGCGGAATGTGCCCTTGATCGTGATACATGGCAACAACCACATCATACAAGCCTCCTTTGCATTTTATAAAAACCGTATCGGCGGGCTCTGGGCCAAACACTTTAATTCCCGCTTTCCTAGCCTCTTCGATAGCCGGAACAATTTCTTCCTGCTCTTCTTTGCCAAACAAACCATTTTCCGAGCAATGTGGGTTCAAACCTGCTACGACTATTTTTGGAGAATCAACGCCAAGCAATCGAAGACCCTCATCTGCCAATTGAATTACTTTTAGCACTCTTTCTTTTTTTATTCTCTCACAGGCTTCTCTCAAAGCACAATGCGTGGTAACATGTATAACTCTCATATTGCCGCTAGCCAAAAGCATGGCGTAATCCGGAGTTTTTGTGTAATCGGCAAATATTTCCGTATGACCGCTATAATCATGCCCTGCCATATTGATTGATTCTTTGCTTATAGGTGCTGTTATAACAGCGGAAACTTGCTTTTCCATAGCTAACTTAATAGCATAAATGATATAATTAAACGAAGATTCCCCACCCAAAACGCTGTTCTTTTTATATTCCCAACTATTAGGCTTAAGATAGCCGAGATTTATATAGTCAATAACACCAACTTGCCCCTTTGCTTCCGAAATGCTTTTTATCTCATTAAAAGATAAATCCAGCTTGCAAAAACGCACTGCATCATTCAGGGCTTCATAGTCGCCTATTACAACCGGTATGCATTTTTCATAAACATCCGCCTTGCACAATGCCTTAACTACGATTTCCGGACCTATTCCGGCAGGATCTCCCATTGTTATTGCAACTTTTGCTCTTTCCATGCGCTCGTCTGCTCCTTGTTAAATTTCCAATATCTTTTTCTTTATATCGGTTGTTGAAATGCCTTGCGTATAAGGTATATATACAACATCCACATTTTTTTCCGCAAGTATTTTTTCAAAATTATTCCACCTCTCGGTTCCTTTCCAATCGTCCCCTATAATCATTGCA
Organism: Candidatus Fibrimonadales bacterium; assembly: GCA_009788135.1. Classification (GTDB taxonomy): domain Bacteria; phylum Fibrobacterota; class Fibrobacteria; order Fibrobacterales; family Fibrobacteraceae; genus Fibrimonas. The sequence goes on along the minus strand of WQSA01000002.1, from coordinate 12,483 downwards.
TTAAAACGGTATAAATCCCACAATTCAAGCTTATCTCTGGTTCGGTTTATAACTGCCTTGTCCACGCCCTTAATGGATTCTACTATTGTTCTGCGCTCCTCCTCGCAAATAACCGGACGCTTGTTCTTATATTCGAAAACTACATCGTCTCCATGCACTCCAACAATAAGATAGTCACAATGCAATTTTGCTTGGTTAATCATATTCAAATGCCCAATATGGAACAAGTCAAACACTCCATCGGTAAAGCCTATTTTATATTTTTTTACATCAGCCATTGCCTGCCTCTATCAATTTTAACTCAGAAACAGGATGGGTTTTCCTGTTTTCAGGTTTGGGCAGTTTCATATAATCGCCGTTATATCTAAAACGCAAGTAGTTATCGTAGTCTTTGGCTATGGGAAATTTCTTTCCATCAAATTCAATTTCCGTAAGTTCTTCATACCATTTTCTATAATATCCGTACTGGCTATTCGCTGCCGGAAAAGTCAATATCCTAACCATACCGGTTCTCACCGCATTTGATTTCTTCACAAACTTATTAAAACAGGAATACAGCATTTTATCTGGAATAAGATACAAAAATTTATAGGCAATTTTTTCAAATCCCCTCGCCTGCTTTTTGCCAACTTTTGACCAGAAAGTTTTTCTGTATAAAAAACATTTAAAACTATGCATGCAACGCAATAAGTAATTATCCGGCACATTGTCAAACGGGAAAATATCAACAAATACACCCTGCTCATAAGGCATAAATTCCTGATTATGCCTGACAAATTTCGTATTTTTAAGCCTGAGCTTTCCATATCCCCAGCGGTAGCCTTCCGTATTGCGATGGTCTTGAAAATAAAACTTTTCCTTATCAAGTTCAGTTTCGCAAGCTTCTCTGAATTTTTCATATTCGGGGCGCAAAAAGCCAATATCCGCATCATCATCCCACGGAATAAAGCCTTTATGCCTGGCAGCACCCAAAGCCGTCCCGCCTACAAGCAAAAATTTAATTCCGCATTTTTTGCAGATTCTATCCACTTCAACAATAAGTTCAAGCAAATTCGCCTGCAATTGCCGGAGAAGCTCCTGTGTTAGCTGTATCACACCACCCTCCAATGCCCACCTTTATCTGCGCCAACACGTTCTATTAAGCCTTTGGATTTATCTCTTTTAGCGTTTATCTGCTGCTCCACTTTTTTCAAGAACTTCAAGTACTCCGGCTTGTTGATACAGGCTTGACTTTCACTCCAACTTTGCGACATTTTCACCTCTTTTTTGGATTCAATTCCAAATATAGAAAATAATTTGGGAGTATATAGCATAGGCTATTCCGCTTCGTTTGCAAGAGGCTTAATCGAACGTATTGGCCCAGCTAAAGGCAGATATTGGAAAATTAACCAAACCTAAACTTAAATGTCAAATACACAGCTCCATCTTTCGGGCAAGGAAATTTATACCCAGAGAATTTGCAAGCGAGGCAATTTTGAATTTTTTCTAAATTCCTCATTATGAGCAAGAAAAGTGTCTCTCAAAATAAAGATTATGCAAAAATACTGCGACAGGTTGTCGCAGAAATAAAGCAAACACGTGTGATTGTAGCCAATCGCGTGAATACTTCAATAATTCAAATGTATTGGAACATAGGGAAGCATCTATCAGAAGAGGGTCTGGATAAAGGCTATGGCAGTTCAGTTGTTAAACGACTCTCTGTTGATCTAAAAGCAGAATTCCCAGATGCTGCGGGTTTTTCCCCTCGCAGTCTATGGGACATGAAACGGTTTTATGAGTTTTATTTAGGGAAACTGCCACAACTGTGGCAGTTTTTAGGTCTATCTTGGGGGCATCATAGACTTATTCTTGATAAAATTAAAGATACAAACGAAGCTATGTATTATGTTGAATCAGCCGTAAAAATGGGCTGGACTCGCAATTTACTATTAAATTTCATAAAAGCAGAAGCTTATAAAAATGCCAAATTACTGCCAAAAATAAATAGTTTTAAAAGAACTTTGCCTGAAAATTTACAAGAACAAGCAAGCGAAATTTTAAAAAGTTCATATAGCTTAGACTTCTTGGGATTAACAAAGCCTCTGAAAGAACTAGATTTGGAAAAGAGAATAGTTGAAAAAATAAAGTTATTTTTATTAGAATTGGGAGAAGGTTTTACATTCATTGGAAATCAATATAGGATTTTATCAGGAACAAAGGAATATTTTGTTGATTTATTATTTTTCAACAGAGTGTTAAAATCATTAGTTGCCATTGACTTAAAAATAGGCGAGAATGTATTTTTCTACCTTTACTTATATGCACATGAATTTCAACATAGCCGCCCATTGCAGTTCAGGCAAGCCGAACTTGACTGGCATACCAAATACGGTAAAAGAGAAGTTTGAGAATTTATCTGGACTTTCGTTTGATGATGTGCGAGTTTATTACAATTCAAATAAACCTGCGCAGTTGCAAGCACTCGCATATACCTATGGAAATCATGTGTATATAGCACCGGGGCAGGAAATGCATTTGGAGCATGAACTTGTGCACGTGGTGCAGCAGAAACAAGGGCGAGTTAAACCAACAAGAACCATAAATGGATTTCCTCTAAATGATGACCCTGTGATGGAACAAGAGGCTTCTCTTGGTGTATTTCAAATTAATATGAAAGGTAAACTTTTTCCTGTAATACAGATGTGCAGGCAAGTGCATCATATTTTTCCAAAAGAGTTATTTAGTGATCATGATGTTTGCTGGATAAAAAGTATGATGGATATGGAAAGCGAAGAGAATAAAGTTTCATTAAGTACACATCGTGGTTCTCATAATCGTTATACATCCTTAATTAAGGAGTGTATTCTTAAATATATCGCACGTAGCTCAGATATTTCTGGAGATTTAATTTCTGCGGCTAATAATTTGAAATGTCTATTGCAAAAAACGCAAGCCGATCTTGATACACTTGCATGTATGTATCCTGATTCTATATATAAATGTTTTGGAGGCAAAGCTCCAAAACAAAGCTCGCAATCACAAACTCGAAATGTTGCGCGACCATTAAGATATAGGTAGTAACAAGCCATTGCTTGCCAAATCATTCCCTACTTCCCAACCGTCGCAATAGTCTTATCGCATTCCTCAATAATCCTAGACAAACCTTCCGGAATTGGCGTTGCGCAGAATTTCAGTCTCACGTGCATTGTGCTCTGGTCAGGCTTGCCGTTGAAACTTACCTCGAAATTTGAGCTCTCCCAATCCAATTTCAAATCCTGGATTTTCCCATCCGCAATAATCCCACGATGAGGTTCTTTCTGATGCAGTTGAGTAGCATCCACCTGAACGGAAAAATCCATTTCCACTTCCTGTATGTTCATCGCCGCAGGATTGACAATTGAAATAACTGGAACATTAATAGAAGTTTTCTCGTCCATGTGAAGCTGCCTTACATGGGGGTGCCCGTCTTCGGTAAAATAGCGCCCAAGCAGCTCAAGGTTGCGAGCCTCAAGCATTTCCATGGCGGCATTCACAGAATACTGCAGCCCCCGCATCACGGAAGAAAAGTTTTGCGGCTTTCCTGTCTTTTTTGTCCAAAAAGGCATGTCATTACCTCATGTTACTTTGATGATTCTGGCAGAGGCTCAATGCATGCGGCCATAATGTCCATAAGCTTACTCAATCCTTCGGTAGGTTGCTGCTGGCGTGCCGACACATGGACTTGGTACTTGGCTGTTTGGTTGGTGCTGCGGGTGTTTTCGCGGCTGGATGTTACCTTGCCGGCAATATTCACTTTGGCTTTGGCTGCAAAAAAACCATAGCTGGCTTCGGCTGAAGTTGACACTTCGGCACTAGTGTTTGACTTTTCCGTGGTAGTGTCAGTAACTTCCATCTGGAAATCAATCTGCACATCGTCAATCAGCAGAGACGGGAGCGGAACCAAGCCGAGGAAAGGCGCATTTACTTTTATCTTTGAAGTTGAGCCAGGAGATTCTAAAATAGGACGTTCAAGGTCAAAGCTTATCAAGCGAGTTTTTTTACCATCTTCAAAGCCTATTTGCATCACATATTCGAAGGCCGAGAGGGCCAGCATTTTTTGTGAATCGCAAGCGGCTTTTAGAGGGGCGGAAATCAACTCGGCTATGGGAAGCCCTTGAAATTTGGAAGCTACGGAATCTGCCATATCTTACCTCGGGTTGGAATCTGCACATGCAGAATATAAATACAATGTAGAAAAATTCAACACCCAAAAACTTTTTTTGCAATGGCCAAATTGCTTTTCCTGTCCACAATGCCGTTAATTCCGCCGTTTATTTTTTTTGTTATTGCCATAACATCATCGGTATCGGCAAACTTGTTCAAGTCTCGGCTTGCCCAGAACCAGCAGGCAGAACGAACAATGACTTCGGGGTTCTGGCAGAGCAAGTCCGGGTTCATGCGCAAATCCAAGTTAAGCGCCTCGCCGCATATCTTGTAATTGTTATGGCCGGTCAACTGAATCAAACCTCGCCCTCGGTATTTCCAGCCGTCTCCGCCGCTCTCGGAGCCGTTTCCCATTCGGTTGCAGTATGTGCGATTTGCAATTTTCTCCGGCTTTCTTGCGTATTCGTTTGCAATTTCATCATTTGGAAAATATTTCGGGAATATTTTGCGAAGAGCAGATGCGCTGTAATTCAAGCCTTCTTCTTTGTAGTGCAAATGTCCGCTCTCGTGAATGATTTGAGCGAAAAAATGGGCAAGTCTGAGAGGCGAGTTTATTTTATACGACGGCAGAACTTTGTTGAGCGCTTTAACATAATACTCGCAATCCCTTGCATTTTTGTTGTTGTTTATTTTGCACAGGCTATCTAAAGAGATTGTTTCTTTATCTTCGTTTTGAATTTTAGGATCATATCCAAGCTCTGGGATAGCAGCCAAAAATGCGCTCAATTTGTAGTTGCATTCTTCAATTAGCGCAGGATTTTTCGGCAATTTTCCGCTGCTTCGCGCCGTATTGCCTCCGCATTCATGCAACAGCCGATCAACCTTATTGAATACTTCAAAGACAAACCTATACACAGGCACTAGCTTTGGGTTGCCGCTGGAGAAATGCCAAGTCCAATCTCTGGAATCTCCTGAAAGCTCAAGGATGAATGGTTTTCTCAATTTTTTGCATTCTTCTATTGAAATTTTAACTTCTTCAGGATTATCGGGTATAAAAATGTATTTGCCATCTTTAACCATTTCATTGATTTCCAAAGCTGCAGCCCAAATCCCGACCGAATTCCATTGGAGTTCTTTTAATTTACGGTCAACATAGTCCATATCATCATAATCTATTGCGCATCGGTAAATCTTATCGCAAACTGAAATTTGCGGACCGTTTTCTTTGTCGAGCAACTGTATGCAGCCATTTTCAAAATAGATGCAACGCACTGGCTGCCCCGAAGCCTGTGAGCAAAAAAGATATTCCCCAAGTTCGGATAGGTACATTTATATGTAATATAGAAAACGCTGAGGAGTGAAAAAATGAATAGAATATTTGTATATTATAACTAAATCGGTATAGGAGACTAACTATGATACCAACCCAAATACAAGGCAATATCGTTCGCATTGACACACCGGCGGTTTACGCCTTCTATATTGTCTCTACGTCAAAACTTTATCCGCTGGCACTAGTATGCAACAATAACGATGTGCTAGTCGGAGTTATCAGTAAACAAGAGCTTCTTCCTAAATATGGAGATGTTTCCCAGAAAACCTGCGGGCAAATTTGCAACCGAAACTTTGTATTCTTGAATAATCAAGATGAAGAAGCTCTTTACGCAAAAGCAAGAAATATTTTTGCAGAGAAAAAAATAACTACCCTTCCNGTTCTTGACAATAGCGGCATNCCGTTAANATTATTTGGCGAATTTCAAGCATTCTTCCAAGATATGTATAAATCTCTGCCTTACTATAATTATGCCCACGGAATAATAAAAGCTGCAAGGCTCGCAAAATCGCGAGGATATAATCGCATAAGCGTAATTGAATTTGGCGTTGCAGAGGGCAAAGGATTGATTCATCTGGGTATCTACGCACGTGAAATACAAAGACTTTTTGGCATAGCNATTGATGTATTCGGTTTTGATTCTGGTCACGGANTGTTTAAGCCCAACGACTATCGCGATTGCCCGCACATTTGGATAGAAGGCGATCATAAAATGGATATTGANANCCTTAAAAGCAAACTCTATAACGAAGAACTTATTATTGGAGATATTTGCAATACCGCAAAAAAATTCTTTTCCGATTACAACCCAGCTCCCATAGGGTTTATTTCCATTGATGTTGATCAATACACGCCAACAGTTGCCATTCTTGATATGCTGTTGAATGATGACAAATATTTTCTACCGATTATTCCAATGTATTTCGATGATGTCAGCGACGCAATAGAGTTTCAAGGAGAAGCGCTTGCAATTAAAGAGTTCAATGCAAAAAACGAAACGATAAAAATATCGCCCGAAAATATTGGCTACGATCATATATGGGAAAACTCAATCAAAAGTTGGGAAGACGGGCGAATTCGCGGATTTGCGAGACTGAAATACTGCAATAGATTCAACCATCATTTATATGCCACTCCAAGAAAATATAACATTAGCGTTTAGCAAACTTTTCTATATTTACGCTCAACGCTATGTCATTCGTAAAAAGAAATAAAAGCAAAGATGGCCCGAGCATAGACATTGCGCCTATGCTTGACATGGTGTTCATTCTGCTAATCTTTTTCATAGTTACAAGCTCTTTTGTCCGGGAAACAGGCATAGACGTGAATAAACCAAAAGCCAGCTCTGCTCAGGAACTCGCGCGGGAAAGCATTCTAATTGGCATAAGCCGCGAAGGCACAATTCACATAAACGAAGGCCAAGTAGATTTGCGAGCCTTGCGCATGATTTTGCAGCGCATGGTAGCAGAAAAACCAGACAGAGCCGCAGTCATCGTGGCAGACAGAGAAGCCCCCAGCGGCAAAATCGTAGATGTCTTGGACGAATGCAACGCCGCTAAGGTAAAAAAGGTTTCAATCGCAGCGAATAAGGAAGAATAATTACATATCTTCCAATTCCTTTCCTTTTGTTTCCCTTACCTTTGACAGCACAAAGAATATGCTCACAAATGCAAAGAAGCAGTAGATGCCATAAGCTCCGCCCAAACCTATCTTTGCCAACAAAAGCGGGAACGTGCTAGATATGGCAAAGTTGGAAACCCATTGCGACAAACCGCCCAAAGCGAGCGCTGCGCCACGAATTCTGTTGTTGAACATCTCGCCTAGCAAAATCCAGCACACCGGACCCCAGGAAAAAGCAAAGCATACAACATAAAGATTTGCAGATATAACCGCTGTGTATGCCGTTGCTCCATGAATCTCCGGATTGCCGTGCGCATCCAAACCGGCGCTGCCAAAAATAAACGCTAAAATGCCAAGCGTGGTGAACATGCCCAAAGAACCCGCTAAAAGCAAAGGCTTGCGGCCAAGCTTATCCACAAAAATTATCGCTATTATCGTACCGCCAATATTCACAGCAGAAGTGATAACGCTTGTCATCATGGCATCTTGCTGAGTGAAGCCTACGGACTGCCAAAGGACATTGCCATAATAAAAAATCACATTTATGCCAACAAACTGCTGAAGCGCCGCAATGCCTATTCCAACCCAAACGATTGGAGTTAAGCGAGTTTTGCCGGCAACTTTTTCCAGCAAATCGCTGAACTTCGGGGCAACCTCGGAACGCAAACTGTTTTTAATATCCTGTATCTTTTGCGCAACAATGCTCGGCGAAAGAATTTTGCCTAAAATTTCGCCGGCTTTTTCAGGCTGTTTGCGAGCAACAAGATAGCGAGGGCTTTCGGGAATAAACAAAACCATAAAACCATAAAGAGCTGCCGGAATGCATTCAATCCAGAACATCCACTGCCATGTTTCAAAACGGCCAATTGCAGTTACGCCCGTAATTATGCGCTCGTCATTTATAATAGCAGCACCGCCGCCGGCAATGGAACCGAGCATGTAATTAGAGAGCAAAGCAGAAAAAATACCTATAACTATAGCGAATTGCTGCATACTTGCAAGTCTGCCCCGCAAAGGCGCCGGAGCAATTTCCGCAATGTACGCCGGAACAATAATGCTTGCAGCGCCAATGCCAATGCCGCCGAAAACTCGCCAAAAAATAAATTCAATCATATGCTTTTCGGGCACGCCAATAGCAGCTAAAAAATATGGCCAGCCTGCACCCACAGAGCTTATGAAAAAGATAAAACCAGCCGCCATCATAACCTTGCGGCGCCCGAATTTGTCCGCCAAAGTTCCAGCAAAGAAAGCTCCAGCCGCTGCACCCAAAACCGCTATAGCAGCCGCAAGCCCAAGCTGCGCATCGTTTGCGCCAAGCTTAAACCGCAGAGCATCCAGCGTTCCATTTATAACAGATGTATCGAAACCGAACAAAAAGCCACCTATGGCAGCGGTGCAGGCTATAAATAGCGCATAGCCTACGGAGTATTCCTTTTGAGCCATGATTGACCTCTCGTATAAAAACTTACCTTGTTAATATAGTAAACAATTCAATAATAAAACCATTCCTTAAAATACCTGTCCCAGTAATGCCAATTTGAGCTGTAACGGTATTTGCGTTTTTCGGCTATTTTTATATCTTTGAAATAATAGAAATCAACCTCTGCGTAAGCCGCATAAATCTTTGCCGTATCGCCGCTAAATTCCCTCAAATCTTTGATTACGAAATAAGGAGTATCCAAAACATTGGCCTTATTTGAACCTTTGATTACCTGAGCGACCATGCTCTTCAAATCGCCCTGCAAAGTAGCATCCAAGCGTTCATGTATTTTGAACGGAGGGTCAGCGCAGGAAATAAAAAAAAAGGGCATGATTGCAATCATACCCCATTTACCTATACTATTCATTTTAGAACGAATAGGTAGCAGAAACTCTGCTCATCAAACGACCTGGGCCCTGGAAGGGATTGCGGAATACAATGTCTTCAGCAACAGTCGCATCAATTTTCAATTTCTCTTCAATGTTGATTCCTATGCCGAAACCTACATTATCATCTCTTGTGCCATCATTAACTGGATTGGTCACAAAATAATTTCCGTCCTCGTAGCAGCCAACTGCTGAAGGGCACAATATACTCTTTTCATTATCTTTGCTAGCTTTGTAATCAGCATAGGCAACGGTTTTCTGACCGCCAACGCGAATAACAAACCAATCCCACCAAATGTTTCTTTCAATGCCAAAGCTAATCGTGCCGCCAAACTGCCACAAGCGAGCTACCTCGCCTGAACCCCAGCTAATGCCATCTTCATAGTCATAGAATGTATTCACATTTTTTCCGCGAAATGATTCAACCTTCCAGCTGCTACCAGCTTTCTGCTTATTATAAAACAAATCAAGGCCAAGCCAGAAGAAGCCTCTATCAAAAGCTGCGTCAACGCCCATACCGCCGCCAACGTCAAATTCTTCGCGGCCAGGAGCATTAATGCTGCGGAAATGAGCCACTGGAATCAAATGTCCGTTTATAGCTTGCACTCTGGAGAAGAAACGACCATGCGCAAAGTAAGAAAGCAAATCGCTGTCAAAAAGAGTGCGGTCTGTCGGGCCATATTGAAGACGAGCCATGCCGCCAGCAATTTCTATAGAGTAATCGCTTGAAATTTCAAAATTTATACCGCCGTCCAACTGCAATGCAGAGACAAATGCATCGCCGGTTATTCTGCTATCGCCATCCAAACCGTCTTGGTGCGCAAAATATATATGCAAGCCAATCGCTTTGTTATTGAAGTTCGCGCCTAAAAAGCCATCAAAGTTCGTTGCTGGCTGTGGGGCAGGAACTGAAGTTCCATCAGCATTAATTATTACTTCTGGAAAGAATCTCAACAGCCTTTCTTCTTTGCGGTTTAGAGCACCTGCAATGGAGAGAGAGTTGCCGCCGCCTATGTCTAGCGAGAAAATGCCGCCAAACCATGGATCGTTAGGATCTTGGTTTTCACCCGGTTTAACTTGATTGGAAGTATAGGTACCCAGCTCGCCTATCAAGAAGTTAGGATACAGACTAATATTAGCCGCATTGTCAAAAATGGAAATATCATCCATTATGAACGTAGACTTCTTTCCCATAGACTCTACACGAGCATTGGTTGCAAAAGCAGATACGCTACCCAATAGGGCTACCGCGGCAACAGCGAAACGCAAAGTTTTCATTTAACATCTCCATTAAAGGTAGTTATATGCCTAATATAGAAAAAAAAAGAGACCTTGTAAAGGGTTATTTCAAAAAAAAACTTCAATATTTCCGATTTTTAACCATTTATATCTTCCAAACGCACAGAACCAACCTTGCTTATGCCCTTTATTTCCTGAGTTACCCCGTAAAGTTTATCTGAGGCTGCCATGGTTCTTTTGTTGTGGGTAATTACCACAAACTGGGTTTGATGGCTAAAACGGCGCAAAAGCCCCATAAAGCGCCCAATGTTGGCATCGTCAAGGGGGCCGTCAATTTCGTCCAGTATGCAATAGGGCGATGGTTTTACCATGTAAAGGGCGAATAACAGGGAGGTGGCAGTCAAAGCCTTTTCCCCATCCGATAAAATCTTGACCCCCATCATTTTTTTGCCAGGGGGGCGAGCGTTTATCTCTATGTCGGTTTCAAGGGGATCCAAGTCGCTTTGCATTGAGAGCAGAGCCTCACCCCCAGGCATGAGGCTCGAAAATACATCCTGGAAATTCCGTTGTATTTTGTAAAAAGTATCCAAAAAGCGGTCCCGAGCCACTATGTCCAGCCTTCCCATAGCTACTTCCAAGCTTCGTTTTGCCTTTTGCAAATCGTCGTACTGAGCCTGTATAGCAAGCATCCTTTCCTTTTCTGCTTCAAAATCTTCTGCGGCGGTAGCATTGACTGGGCCTATAGCCTTTATCTTTTCGCGCAGCTCGTGCATTTCAATATTGGCATCCCGCTCATCTATTTGCACGGGGGCGAAACCTTGCTCTGCAGGCTCCTTTTCCAAATCGAATTCATGTTCCTGAAATATCCTCTCCCTCATTCTGTCCAAGAGCGTTGAGGAATCTTTCATTGCAAGCTCCAAATCGTTGGCATTCTTCGCTTTCTCCAGCAGAGAACGGTTTATTTCGCGAACCTCGGCTCGCCATTCCTCTATATCGCCAGCCATTACAGTGTATTTCTCTTGAGCTGCGTCTCGCAGGTTCTCTTTCTCGGAGAGCTTGCCCTGCAAGCTCTCTATTGAGACCGCCTTGTCCTCAAGCTCCCTTTGCAAAAAATCTTTTTTCCCGCTTATGCCAGCAAACTCTTCGTTGCGCAAAGCAAGAGCGTTGTTCTTTGCTTTTATCTGTTCCTTGACTGAAAGCAAGCGATTTTCTTTTTCCGATAATTTGGATTTGCTCGCATTCAAGGAACCAGCAAGCTCGGCTACGACTTCCTCTTGGTTTCTGAGCATTCTCTCCTGCTCTGCAAGCTCACCGTCCACTCGCTCAAACTCGCGCTCTGCCTGCTCAAGCTCAAGCTCTGCGGTACTCAGCTCCGAATCCGAAGCCTTTGAGTTTTGCAATTCTTTTAGGCGATTTTCAAAGAGCGAAATATCCTGCTCAGATTTTTCTTTTTGAGCTTTGAGCGCCGAGATATTCGCTTTTGTTATTTCCACTTCTGAATTAGCTTTTATTGCAACAGCCTCAACATGACGCTTTTCTTCCGCGATATTTGAAAGCTCGGCGGAAAGCTCTTGCTGTTTATTTCTTACGTCGGCTACTTGCTTATCTATTGAATTTATTTTTTCGCTTACGGAATCTATTTCCGTTTTCAGATTTTTAATCTCCGCATTCTGCTGCAATATTCCGAAACTGTCTTTTGTTTCCTTGCCAACCTTGGCCAAGCCTTCTGAGCTTACAGCCTGGCAGTCTTCTGTGCAAAACCACAGGTCTTTGCCCGCATATTTTTGAGCGAGACGAGCAGCGGTTTCCAAATCTTTCACCAGAAAATATTTTGACAGCAATGAGTTTGCGCTGCATTTTACAAGGTCGGTTAATGGAGTTGCATCAGGCTCATGCATGGGTGTATAATCAACTTTCCATGCGAGCAAAGCTCTGCCTGGATTTTCACCGCTCAAAGCCCGGGCGCAAGCCAGAACGGATTCCTGATTTTGCATTAAAAGAGCATGCACGCTGGAACCAAGGCAAAACTCAGCGAGAGCTGCGTATCTGCTATCCAAAACTTCTGTTTGATTTGAAAGCAAAACCGCTCCTTCTGCAACGCTCTGGTTTAGGAGCCATTTGTTGCCTTCCAGATTTTCCAAGTTTTCGCTTACGCTTTGCAAAGCTTCCAGCCTGGACTCCCAGCGAGTTTTTTCGCTGATGGCTTCCATTCTTTGATCCAAAAGGAAGTCCAAATTTTCGCTCAGGGCATCGTGTTCATTTTCCAGAACATTATGGCGTTCCGCAAGAATTTCGCTTTTATT
>WQSA01000001.1 GCA_009788135.1 Candidatus Fibrimonadales bacterium | reverse complement strand
CTTTTCCACCATAGCCATAATTTGACGGATTTTTTCGGAAGTATCCGCCATATAGTGCATACGAGGAATGCAAAGACCTGTTACGTTGAATTCGCGCATATTCAGGAAAAATAGAAAAATATAATTCTTTGATATATATAAACAACCAAGCAAAAAAATCTTAGCGTCTAATTTCTACATTAACACCTATGCCCACCACTCCCATGCAAAGAACATATCCATACGGCAACACAAACAGGTGGCTTAACTATGTGTACGTTTTTTCTGGGACGGTTCATTATCCTGAATGGAAAAACTTGTCCATTAAATGAGGTCAAAATGAAAAATAAGTCTATTACATTGTTTGCAAAAACCTTCGTTATTATTGTCTTCATTTATGTAAACAGTTACGAAAAGGAAGAGCAAAAAGTAAAAGCTCCTTTAGGTCATGTCATTCTAAATGCTACTACAACTGCAAACGAATTGAGTAGCAATATTTTAACTGAAGCAAAATATGTTGCAGGTGAAAAAAAACATGATGACATTGAACTTGCGAGAAATGATATCAATATTCCGCATTTCGTTGAGTCAGTGCAAACATATGCCAAAGCAGGCTTTATTAGAACGGCAGAGGACTACAATCCAGAAAAATGTGATAGCTGTGATATAATACGCGTTAAATACGAGGAAAAAGATGTTCTTGATACTGTTTTTATATTAGATATTTCCGATTCATTAATAAAATATATTTTATCATATAACAGTGATAATAAATTCATATGTCACGAAGTAAAAATGGAAATGAAAAGAGCAAAAGGTGCTTATTGCTTAATTCAGACAGATTTTGTATTAATAAGTTACTTTGAAAAAATAGTCGATAAACCATTTCGATACTGCACTGGTTTACGTATTACTAGCGGAGAGATAAATATATTTACAAACAAGATAAAAGTTGGAATGAAGTGGGAAGAATTTTTGAAAGCAATAGGAATGGATTTAAAATACCATGAATCGAAATTTTATCATTTTAGATTAGAAGTTACTCCCGAAGAAGATTTGTATTTATATTTTGCAAACAATACTTTACTAGAAATAATTTACATAGCTGAATTATCATGAATTATTTAGGTATGGATGATTACCCCGTTGCCATGTTCGCAGTCCGCAACGGCAAAATAAGCATAAAGCAACCCATTTTGGACAGCAAATTCTCTTCAAAAATGAAGCTTTCACAAATAGAAAGTTTTAATTTCTAAAGAGGCCAAGTTCGCCTTTGTCACAGTCGCAACTTTCAGCAAAGCGAGCGTAAAGAAATTCAATTTGTTTGAACCCGCCTGTGTGCTGAAAGGTCGCTATCGGGCAAGCCCAAGCTTCCGCTTTGCCTCCGCTAAGGAAAGGCCTTTCTCCCAAAGAGCAAACAATTTTTTCATGCCTCTAGCTTCGCCCCTAGCCTCGCCTCTAGCCTCGCCTCTAGCCTCGCCTTCCGCAATCCAAACAGCTTTGGCATCTTCCAATTTGAACTCTGTGTACAGCATGTTCACTACCTCCGATGAATTCTGTTGCAGGTAATCCTGCAAAATGCCTTTGTCTATGCAATAAATAACCGCTTTCTCTATAGCTTCCTTCAATGAGCAGCTTTTCCCAAATTCCCTGACCTTTGCTACGAATGCAGAATAGCCGGCCAAGCTCTTGCTGCCTTGCTCAAGCTTCAAGTTGCAGCCCTTGTTTATGTTCAAAACCCGGACGGACAATTCCAAAGCTGGTTTCTTCTCCTTGCCGCCTTGCTCAAACGCTGCGGAAAGATTCAATATTTTCTCCTTAGGGTATTTGTCAACGCCGTTGTAGAGAACTATAAACTCTGGCCTCGGGATTTTTATCAAATCTTGTTTGTAAACGTCTTTGGGGTTTATTATCTTCTCATACACCCTTGCTATGTATATAAGCAAACGCAGCGGCATGTTCGCATTTATGCTGGACTGGTGCTCTATCAGCACCACTACCTTGTCGCCTATTGTGAAAGATATGTCGTTTTGCCTGTTCGGGAACAGAACGCCTTGCAGCGTGTTTATGCTTATCAGATTAGGATCTTTGTAAGAAGTTCCTTCGATGGCATTGTATAATTCCAGCAGTCGCTTCTTGTCGCTGAACAATGAAGTGAAAACCGAGTCTTTGTATTTCCGCTTGGCAGGCATAATGAGTAATCTAGAAAAATTCTGGCGTTGATTTACTAAATTAACATCTATGTCCACCGCAGCCATGCAAAGAACCTATCCATACGGCAGCACAAACCGGTGGCTTAACTATGTGTACATTTTTTCTGGGGCGGTTCAGTTTTTTTCTACATTCTACCCACAATGAATATTCTAGTAACAAATGATGATGGTATCTCAGCGTATAATTTACTCGCTCTTGCCAAGGCAGCTATGGAATGCGCAAATGTTAAAGTAGTCGCTCCGCAATGCGAACAAAGCGGGGTTGGGCATAGCTTTTCTTATTATCGCTCGCTGCACTTTGCTCCTGTGGATAGCTTTCCATGCGAAGCGTTCTGGGTAGATGGCACGCCTGCAGACTGCATGAAATTCGCTTTAAAGCATATCTACAAAGACTTCAGCTTTGACTTGGTTATCTCCGGAGTGAACAACGGCGATAACGCTGGCGTTGCGTCTTTTTACAGCGGAACGGTTGGAGCGGCTCGGGAAGCGGCTTTGTGGGGAATGCCTTCCATAGCTGTTAGCTTGCAAAAGCAAAGCGATGAAGCCCTTGATTATGCGCTGAAATGGGTGCAGAAAATTTTAAAAGAAAAAAACTTTGCTCAAATGCCAAAACAAACGCTCTGGAATTTCAANGTTCCGCCTTGCAGCAAAGAAATTCAGTGCAAAGGCGTAAAAGTCTCTACCACAAGCACAAGCATGTTCAATGACTACTACGTNGAAGCGGAAAAATCCAAGGACTATCTTGGCAAAGAAACTGCCTATCTGGTAAACGAAGATTCCNAGGCCGCAGGCAAAGTTGAGCTTAAAGGCTATAATCTTATGGGNCATAAAAACCCGGATTCTCGCGAAGGAACCGATGACTGGTGGCTTGCCCAAGGCTATGCAACGCTTAGCCCGCAAAGCGTGGACTTAACGGATAAGCAGGAATATAAAAGACTAACAACTGTCTAAACCCCGATACCCCCGATTTTAGGATTAACATGATTGTTTAGTCAGCGAATTTTCTAGGTTACCATGCATGAGCCATATACAATGCTACTTCAAGCAGCAAATTAAAAAATTTGTTTTCGCCGTTCTTCTTCTCGCTTCTTTTGCCAGCGCTGTTGGCACGGTTGCGGTTCTGGAAATAGTCCCGGCCGAGGGCGTGGATCTGAAAGTTCTGGAATCCCGCCATTTGACGGACGAGCTTCGCACGAAGGCCCGAGAAGCCTTGCCCAAAGGCAAATACACCATTCTTACCCGCGACAACATCATGTCGCTGCTGCCCCCGGATTCGGAAGAGGCGGCTTGCCTTGCCGAAAGCTGCGCCGTTGAGATTGGCAGGGCAATCGGGGCTGAGTATATAACGCAGGGCTTCGTAGGCGAGTTTAGCGGCATGCTGACCTTGACGGTCGAGCTTTACGAGTCCATAAGCGGGAACCTTTTGGGCAGCTTCGTCACGGAAAGCAGGGATGTTATGGGTTTGCTCAATACAATTCGGGAAAAAGCCCCGGATTTGTTTGCCGGAATAGCCAACCAGAAGCCTGCGGTTTCTTTGGCAAAAGATATTGATGCCATGCTTGACTACGATAAGCCGGCGGAAAAAAAGATAGACCCTCAGGTTGGCGGCGTTGAGAAGAAAAGCAATGCAAGTTTCTGGGTAGCTCTTGCTCTTGACTTGGTTGGTGCCGGCCTTCTTGTTTATGGCTATACGCAGGAGAAGCATGGGGCTGATATGTATGACGACTATGTTTCGTTGAATCCCAATTCTTCCCCTTCCCAGTTTGACGGCGCCTGGCAGAAAGTTGACGATGCCAGGACAGCCAGGAATGTTTCATTTGTTGCAGGTGGCGTTTTTCTTGCCGCAGGCATAGGAGTGCACCTATGGTTTTGATATTTAGTTTTTCATTGCTTTTTCTTTTTGGCTGCACCGATTGGCAGCGAGACCACGCACATGACCCCAACGGCGTTAATTACGTTGGGGATGGTGGTGCAGAGCCGAGCAGCAGTTCTGGGTCAGTTGTTCAACCTAGCAGCAGTTCTTTAGCTTCTTCGAGTTCGTCTGTGCCAGTTCCAAGCTCCTCCAGCGTTTCTTTGCCGTCTAGCAGCAGTTCGGTCGGTCAGTTGCCTAGCAGTTCGTCTGTGCTTGCGCCGAGTTCGTCTAGCGTTTCAAGTAGTTCCTCTTCAAATATTCCAAGCAGTTCTTCGTCAAGCCTCACAAGTTCTTCCAGCACAACGTGGATTTATTCCAGCGCAACGCAGATTTCCTCAAGTAGCAGTTCCTCTCTCTTTTACTCAAGCAGTTCTACCATATTGAGCAGTTCCAGTTCAGGAAATTATGAAGGCAATATTGATGGTGAGTGCAAAGATGGCAGTGGCAATCAATATTATTGCCAGTGGCCATTAGGTTGCCATGCTATTGATAATATATATACCAATAAAGGCGTGCCTTGTCCAGATTTAGTTTCTCTTTGCCAAAATGAAGGAGAGTTATTTATAAATGTTCATCCGTCAGCGTTACATGAAGGCAACGGATGGGGCGAAGGCATAAGTTGCTCCAACGTTGGCGGTACGCAGGTATCTGAGTGCAAAGATAGCAATGGCAGTCAATATTATTGCCTGTGGTCAGGTGTTTGCTATGCTCTATATTCCAATATGGGTCAGATAGGTGATTCTTGTCAAGAATTAGTTCATAGTTGCCAAAAAGATGGAAAGTTGTTCACAGGCAGTTGCTCCAACGGTGGCGTTGGTCCGCAGCCGCCGGGTTAGACGTTTTTCTAAATTCCCAGTCATGATAAAAGAAGCTATTACTCAAGTCGCTGCAAAGCAAAACCTGTCCCCGGAAGTTGCCGAAGCCGTAATGGACGAGATTATGGGCGGCCATGCTACAGATATACAAATTTCCGCGTTTTTAACCGCAATGGCGGTCAAAGGCGAAACCATAGAAGAAATAACCGCAAGCGCAATCGGAATGCGCAAACATTGCGTCAGGGTTCTGCACAATATGGAATGCCTGGAAGTTGTGGGTACGGGCGGAGACAGAGCTAATACTTTCAACATTTCAACCACCACCGCAATAGTGACTTCTTCCTGCGGAATTCCTGTTGCAAAACACGGCAACCGTGCTGCCAGCAGCAGGTCGGGCTCGGCAGATGTTTTGAATGCGCTTGGCGTTAAATTGGACATCGCTCCGGAACACAGCGTTAAAATTTTGCAGGCTATAAATTTATGCTTTTTGTTTGCGCAAAACTATCACCTCTCAATGAAATACGTAGCCCCTGTTCGCAAAGAACTCGGCATAAGAACCATATTCAATATCTTGGGTCCTCTTGTGAACCCCGCAGGATCAACCATGCAGCTTCTGGGCGTTTACGATGACGAGCTATTAGAGCCTATGGCACAGGTGCTTTTGAACTTGGGCGTTAAGAGCGGAATGGTGGTTTTTGGCACGGATAAACTTGACGAAATTTCCATGAGCGCTTCTACGAAAGTTTGCGAATTCAGAGACGGATGGCTTAAAAAATATGAGATAACCCCTGAGCAGTTCGGCTTTAAGCGTTGCAAAAAAGAAGACTTGCTCGGTGGAACTCCAGAGGAAAACGCTAAGATAACTACGGATATTTTGTCTGGCATAAGAGGCCCGAAGTTTGATACCGTGCTGTTAAATTCTGCCGCCGCTATTCACATAGCAAAGCCGCAAATCACAATGCAAGAAGCAGTCAAGCTTGCAACGGAGACTATAGATAGCGGGAAAGCGCTTGAACAACTGAAGAATTTCGTAAGGTTGACCAATGAATAAGCTCGATGCAATAGTTGCCAGTACAGCAATGCGCATTGCAGGAATAAAAAAAAGCGAGTTTCCTTTTGAACAGGCGTTGAGGAAAGATGGCATTTCCTTTATTTGCGAAGTGAAAAAAGCATCGCCGTCCAGAGGCGTGATTGTCGAGGATTTTCCATATTTGAAAATAGCAAAAGAATACGAAGCTGCCGGGGCTAGCGCCATTTCAGTCTTAACTGAGCCGGAATTTTTCAAAGGCGAAGACGAGTATTTGCAATGCATTGCCAAAGAGGTTAAAATCCCGGTTCTGCGCAAGGATTTCATTATAGACGCATTTCAAATATACGAGGCTAAATTCTTGGGCGCATCCGCAGTTCTGCTTATATGCGCAATTCTGGAAAACGAAAAACTGAAGAAATTCATTGAGCTTGCCCATTCAATAGGCCTTTCCTCGCTTGTCGAAGTTCACAACGAGGAAGAAACGGAAAACGCTCTGAACGCAGGAGCTAAAATTATAGGCATAAACAACCGAGATTTAAAGACCTTCAACGTAGATTTGCAAACCACAAAACGGCTTTGCTCCTTGATTCCGAGCCATGCGATTAAGGTAAGCGAGAGCGGGATAAAGACCCCCGAAGATATGCAGTTTTTAAGAGAATGCGGCGTGGATGCAGTTCTAATAGGGGAGTCTTTTATGCTTGCCCAAGATAAAAAAGGGTATATGGAACGCTTGAAATGAGTTTTTGAATTTTCTATATTTATTATTCCTATGAATAGAGGTAAGTTTATTTTATTGGCAGCGGGATGTTTGCTAGTCCTGTCTTTTGTCATTTTCCGTCCGCTTGGCGATTTGTCTGGCGGCACCATTACTTATGAGGGCAAGACCTACAAAACTGTAAAAATAGGCAACCAGACATGGATGGCCGAGAATTTGAATTACGATGCGGTTGGCAGCATGTGTTACAATAATTTAGAGTCCAATTGCGATAGGTATGGCAGGTTGTATAACTGGTCCACAGCGATGAATCTCGCCTCAAATTGCAATTCCAGGCATTGCGCAAGCCAGATAGCGCCAAAGCATAGGGGTATTTGCCCCGATGGTTGGCATATTCCCAGCAACGAGGAATGGGATCAATTGTTCCGCTCTGTATATACCAGCTCTATAGCAGGAAGATATTTAAAGGCTAAAAAGGGTTGGTATAATTGCGGCCCGTCTGATAACTCTCATCTGTGCAAAGACACTCATAATTTTTCAGCCTTGCCTGGAGGCTACGGCTATTCTGGCGGCAACTTTGGCAATGCTGACGATAGCGGCTACTGGTGGAGCTCCAATGAGAGTTTCAACTATAGCGCTTTCTTTCGGGGCATGATATCCAATGGAGATGGCGTTTATTGGCACAACAATACCAAGAGCTATTTGTTCAGCGTGCGGTGCGTCCAGGACTAATTTCTAAATTACTTCTCAATGCACAAGATTGTAGCTCTGCTCTTATTAGCCCTCACTTCCGTTTTCGCAACGCAGGCAGATTCCCTGCTAAAATGTTCCGCAAACTACTTTGGCAAAGATGCAGAACTTAAATTCAGTTTTCAAATGCTGACTAGAGTCTCCGGCACGGGCGAAGAAATGCAAAAAAGCGGTACGCTTATAACTTCAAGCAAAAACAGATTTGCGCTTGCAATGCCGGATCTGCAAATTATGAGCGATGGCGTAAACCTGTGGCAATACAATCCCCTGCAAAAACAACTGCTTATCAAGCTTATCTCGGATTTGGAAAATAAATTGCAGCCGAGCGAAATCCTCTTTCGCTATCTCAACACAAAAGCCGTCAGCGCAAAAAAAGAAGTGTGGAAAAACAAAAGCGTCCATGCCCTGAAGCTCAACCCGGACAAATACAAAGACCAGTTCAAATCTATGGATGTTTGGCTTAACCAAAACGATTGCTCCCCGGTTCGCTTGCACACAATAGACAACTTTGGCAATGATACATGGTATTCAATTGAAAATTTGACCAAAGAGAAATTTTCGGAAAAAGACTTTAAATTCAAAGCCCCGTACGGCACAGATGAAATTGATATGAGGTGAAAATGGATTGGCTAAAAAACAACGCATACCCTGGAAGAGGCATAATAATGGGCCTTGGCCCGAACAGCGAACGAGTTCAAGTCTATTGGATTATGGGCAGAAGCGAGAACAGCAAAAACAGAATTTTCGTTAAAAACGAAGACGGCTCCGTAAGCACAAAAGCATTCGATGAAAAAAAGGTTACCGATCCAAGCTTGATAATATATACGCCGCTGAAAATCATAAACGATATTTACATAATAAGCAACGGCGACCAAACCGATACCATAGCGCAGTTCCTGAAAAGCGGCAAGACTGCCGAAGAAGCGCTCAAAACCAGAACCTTTGAACCCGATGCCCCAAACTACACTCCGAGAATCTCAGGCATATTTTATCCGGATAAATCCTACGCTCTTTCGATAATAAAAGCCACGCCCAAACGAGAGTCTATTTTCATTGACAAAGAAGCTGGCACTGCAGGCACTGGCGAAATGCTCACGACCTACGAAGGCGATTCAGACCCCCTGCAATCGTTTATGGGTCTTCCTCGCTCAATGCCAATAAAAAATACCGCTCAGGAAACCCTTGATTTTTACTGGGAAATGCTTAATCCAAAGTACAGAGTTTCGCTTTTGGTAAATTGGGAAAATTCGGTTATTATAAGGAATGCGAACATATGAATATGCATGAATCGGTTGAGTATTTGAGCGAGATAGCTAAAAAAAGCGGCGCGGAGCAGTTTGATGTTTTGGCTGGAAATCAGGATAGCAAGAGCATTTCTGTTTTCAACGGAGCCTTGCAGAATACGGAAATCTCAAACTCTTGCGGAATAGGCATCCGCGTTTTCAAAAATCAAAAACCTGGCTATGCCTCAACGGAAAAATTTTCAAAAGAGTCTCTATCGCAAGCTCTGGCAGATGCCATTTCCAACAGCGAATACACAAAACCCATAAATGCGGAATTGCCTGAACCAGCGCCTCTTGGCTCGGCACTTCCAACCTACAACCCCAAGCTGGAAAGCGTGGATATAAATGAATTGTTGAGCATGTGCTTAAGCATTGAAAAACAGGTTTTGGCTGCGAACGAAATAAAAAATGTCCCGGATTTGGGTGCAGACATCTCATCTTCAACAACGATTTTTGCTAACAGCAAGGGAGTTTTCTTTGAAGAGAAGAGAAACTACTTTGGCATAGGCGTTGGCGCTGTTGCCGAGCGGAAGGGCGTTGTGAAAATGGGCTGGTACAGCAAGGGCGGCAAGGATTTTGACAGCGTTTCCTCGGAGCAGATAGCGGCTGAGGCCGTTTCCAGAGCGAAAGAATTGCTGTCGCCAAAGCCAATAAAAAGCGGTAAAATACCGGTGATTTTATCAAAAAGAATTGCCTCAAGCATTTTGTCAATATATCTCTCGTCTTTTTATGCGGAAAAAGCGCAAAAAGATTTGTCCAAGCTAAAAGGCCGTTTGGGAGAAACAATAGCGAGCGAAAAATTTTCCCTTTTCAGCGAACCTCTGATGCCGGATTTGCCAGGTTCAACGCTTTTGGATAGCGAAGGAGTTCCAACCGCTGCGTTGAAAGTCGTTGAAAATGGGGTGTTTAATAGCTTTTTATACAACTTGGAATCCGCTTCGGAAGAAAATCGCAAAAGCACCGGGCATGGCACTAGAGGTTTTTCCGGCAAGGCTGGGACAAGTTTTATGAATGCGGTTGTTCCTCTGGGCCAGTTGTCCAAGCAAGAAATGCTGTCTGCGTTTCCGAAGTGCCTGCTTATAAATCATTTGGAAGGAAGCTCTGGCTGCAACAGCGTAAGCGGCGAGATAAGCATAGGAGCTCAGGGCTTCTGGTGCGAAAACGGAGTCCCGCTTCATGCAGCGGACAATCTGACCATTTCAGCGAATTTCTTCGATTTGATAAAGAACATAGTTGGAATAGGCAGCGAATATAGCGATTCTTACTCAAGCATAAAAGTTCCAAGCCTCGTAATAAGCGAAATGTCTGTATCAGCGTAAATTTCTAGATTACTGCAAATGAGAGATAGCATCATTATAGTCAGTAAGTATGATATATGGGCCGAGTCTTTTAGGATGTGGGCCGATAAAGAAATGTCGTTGTTAAGCATTTTGACGATTGCTGGAGTGGTTGTGCTGTTGGTTTTTGCTGTGGTGCTTTATGAGGTTCGCCGTTCAAACAAAGTAAGGCGAGAGCTTCAGGATCTGGCTTGGAAAAAGTTTGAATACAGTGCAAAGCGTTTAAAGCTGAATTTGGGTTGCATGTCCATTTTAAAAGCGATTGCGCAGGACGGAGATCTGCAAGATCCGGATTCAATGCTAAAGTCTCCGCATGTGTTTGAAATTGCGCTCGAAAAATATTATCAACGTAAGGAAATTAAAACAATACCCGACGAAAAGTTGGAAGAAATAAGAAACTTGAGAAAAATACTCGGTTTTTTGCCTTTGTCCAAAGAAATAGCTTACAGTTCAACAAGGCAGTTCGTTAGCTGCGAAAAATGCAAAGTGCGAATTCCCGAAGAAGGACCGGAAACCCACAAAGGTATGTGCGATATTCTCAGGACGGAAGAGTTGAATTGGTCAATAGCCCGCCCAGATGGGCCTCCTGTGCCGCTTGGAACCTGGATTAGCATAAACTTTACCAGGCCGGGCGATGCGGAATATGATTTTAGGGCGCAGGTACTGAGAGATTCAAAAGGAGCACTTGAGTTAAGTCATGCAACTGAGCTCAACCGAACCCAGCAAAGAAGTTTTGCTCGCGCCGATGTTAGCATTTCTGTTGAGATAATTCAAATGAACAGGGATGGCGTAGGCGATATTTTCTTTGGAAAAATAATCGATATGTCTGGCGGCGGCTTTGGCATGGCGCTTCCCATCAAGCTTATCAGAGGCGCGGAGTTAAAGCTGAATTTTGAACTTCCGGGCCACGGTCGCATAGATCAACTGCCGGTAATTGTGGTAAGAGTTGCAGGTGCCTACAATAACGATTCTTCAAAAACCGTGCATAGCGTGGCTATTAACGGCGATGTTCCCGCAATTCAGGAGCAGATAGTACATTATGTTTTTGAAAAGCAGAGGCAAGATTCTATGCTTAAGAATGTTTGAGTTTGTATTTACTATATTTAATTCGTGCAGTTACGCCATTTAATTTCAAGAATACGCGGTGAAAGCAAGACCGTGGGTCTGGATATTGGCCATCGTATGGCCAAGGTTGCCGTTGTTGGGCATAAGCAGGGCGAAGAAAGAGGTGTTTTGCTGGCTTTAGAGCATGATATTATTCCGGAAGGCGTTATAGTTGACAATGAAATTCGCAATGTTTCGGTTCTGATGGATAAAATTTATTCTCTGCTTTCCAGAGCTATGCCTGGAGGCTTAGATGGCGATTATGTTATCTCGGTAAACTGGACTTCTGGAATTTTATGCGATCGAATTCTTGTTAAACCATTGCCAAAAGTTCCGGAAAATGAACTTATACTTCAGACTGCAATGGGAAAAAGTCCTTTTGACGATGCTGGCAACATTTTGGATTATTCAATTATGGAGCGCAGAGAAGATGGCATTGAAGCTATGATAGTGGCTGCCAAAAAAGAGGGCTTGATTTCTTGGATAAATTTATTTCAGGCATTGAACATAAAACTTTTTGCCATAGATGTTGACGCTTTTGTTTTGGGCAATGCGTATGCCTTCTCAAAAATGCCCTCAGACACTTCTTATAGCGGTTTACCGCATGCCGATGATGACGAGGATGAGTCAATTTTGCTTTTGAATATAGGTTATAGCAAGTCTTATGCGGCTTTTCTGAGAAACGGGTATTTCACTACAGCCCGTTCTATATTAGGCGGCTCGGTTCGCGATTTGCAGGAACAGATGTCTGGTCCACTGAATATTTCTTTCGATAAAAGCGCCGAACTGCTTATGGGAGGAAACGGAGTTAGGGAGTCTGGTTTGGACCAGTCTAAAGTCAAATCCGTTATGGAATTTGTTTTTGAAGAAATTGCCATGAAAGTTGATACGGCGCTTCGTTATTTCAGTTCATCCGACAATTACAGGAAACCGTCTAAAATAATGGTTGCAGGTGGAGGCTCAAATATAACGGGTTTAACGCAGTTTCTTGCAAACAGGCTGTCTTTGGAGGCAGTACGCTTAAATCCGTTCAAAGCGGTGCAAGTTGACAAGAATCGTTTCCCAAAAATGGATTGGAATTCGGCGGCTAACATATACACTGTCGCTTTGGGTCTTGCCCTGAGGAGATTCTAATGGCAAATCAGCTTTCGCTTGTTGAAATAAATCTTTTGCCCAATGAATACAGGCAAGTCAAGATAGATTTGTCCTGGCTTTCCGATATGCGCGTTATATGGTCAACTTTTGGGCTTATTTTTGTGTTTTTGTTTTTGTCTGGCGTATATTATTATGTAAAGGAAACTACTGCAGAATTGGAAAAAGCCGTTGAGCAGACCAAGATAGCCGTTGAGAGGGAGCGGCATATACTCAAGAAAATAAACGAATTGGAAGCGATGCAGGCGAGCATAAAACAAAAGATAGATGCTTTGCGTTCCATACAGGTTAGCCGCGAGCGCTGGGTTATTTTGCTTCAGTATATATATATGGCGCTAAAAGATACGCCGGGGACATGGATAACCGCAATAACTCAAAATGGCAATCAAATGGATATAAGCGGTTTAACTTGGAATTTTGACGAAGTCGCGAAATATATGACCGATTTGGAGAAGCAAAAAGATATTACCGGAATTACCCTTACAAGCATAAGCGCCACAAAAGTGAATAATGAAAATGCTTATAATTTTTCGTTCAAGGTTGCATTCAATCCGAATTTAGGTTTGGAAGATGGAGTTCGTTAGGAGTATCTATGGCAGATTCGAAATTTGACATAAGGGATAAGAAGAATATATATCTTATAGCGGTGATTGTCGCCTGTTTGAGCGCTTGTTATTGGTTTTACGATTCCGTTTGGTCAGAGTTCCAGCAGGAAAAGCAGAAGCTTGTGAACGATCAAAAAATAGCGCAAGCAGAATTGGACAAAATAAATTCGCAAAGACCTAGAATTCCAATGCTGGAGAAAGAGTTGATAAATGCAGAAGCTGATTTTGAAAGATTAAAAGAAATGTTCCCGGAAGATGAAAATGTTCCAGGGCGCTTGGAAGATTTGTATGCGGTGGTTAGAGCTTCTGGCGTTAATATTCAGACATTTAAGCCAAACGGCTCGCAGCCAAAAGAACATTTTGTGGAAAACAATTATTCTTTCAATGTAAATGCCGGTTATCATATGCTTGGCAAATTGTTTGAGGAAATCGCCAGTTTTCATTATCCAACAACCATAGACAATTTGAAGCTATCTCGCTATGGGGCTATAACTCAAGAAGTAAAAAAAGCGGATGAACATGGGTGGGAACCTGTGACAATGAGCGTTTCATTTGATTTAACTACATTTACTTCGAGGAAGCAATGAAAAACAGGCTGTTGATATTTAAAATTTTTATCTTGGCTGCAGTTCTGGCAATGTCGGCTAGTTCGCAGAATTCCGAGTTGAATGAATTTTCAATTATGCCGCCTCGCATATCAAGTGTTTCCGTGCAGAAAAATTCCGAATGGGAAGGTCTTTTAATTGTTTTTGATTTCCAAATTCCCAGAGAAACGGTTCCGGTAATCACGGATACCACAGTTGATCTGTCAATTTCGGGCGGGCCTAGCTATTCCGGGGTATTTCAGATTGCTAAAAGCTCTTTTGCAAAGGGCTTGGCTTGGAGCGAAGGCAAATTGTCCGTGTATTTGCATCGTGGAAAAAAACCTGCTGTTATGATTATGAAAAACAGGCTGCTTTTGCAAGACGAGACTTCTCCTGGCAAACTGGAAAATTGGAAAGCATCTCCAACTAGTTTAAATAGCTCGGTTTATTATTTGCCAAGTTATGAGCCTTTGGCGCTTAGGGCTGTTGATTTTGCAGGACGTTTTATGGATAGAAAGTCGCTGGAGACTTTGAAGTATAACGAAGATTCTCTTTTGCGGCAAACCATACAGGTTAAAAGACAGGATGCGTCTTATCTTGTTACCGAAGATATCGCTTATCTTTATCCGACTCCACATGATGGCAAGCATCTGGAAGTTTTGGAGTTTGGCGATCGTTTGAAGGTTTTGGATAAAGTCCCTTCTTTTTATAAGGTACGTTATCACAGCAGAGAAGGCTATGTATTTCAGCGCGATATTGTTCAAGAAGCGGAACTTACTGCGGAGCAAAAAGAAAAACTTCGCGATTTGAAAAAAGATATCCCGGGCAGCGTGGACAGCATTGCCGAGAAATTTGCCTGGGCCGACAGCAAAAGAAAAACTTATAGCTCATTCGGCTTTAGAGATCCATTTAGAGAAGTCAAAAGCATGGACACCACTGGAATTAACATTGATAATTTAACTTTGGTTGGTATTATTTACGAGAATGAAAAGCCCATGGCTCTTTTTTCCAACAATAAAGCCAGAGGGTTGTCATACACGCTTTTTGAGGGTGACTCGGTTAAAAATGGCAAGGTTCTCAAAATATCGAAAACCGATGTGCTGTTCCTCTTGACGGAATATAGAGTAAGCCGCCGCCACAAGGTGTCCTTGCCCGATAAATACGGGAGTACTAAAAAATGAAAAGGGGTTCAATGAAAAAAAGCTTCATCGCAGTTGTTCAACTGCTAGTTTTGTCTCTGACAATTTCGTCTTTTGCTGCTATACAAGGCAGCAGCAAAAGGTATGACGTATCCTGGGTGGATGCAGATTTTCAGTCTGTTTTTCATTCGATATCCGTATGGGCTGGCGTTGATATATTGCTCGCTCCAGATGTTCAGGGAAGGCTGTCCATGACAGTTACTAAAAAAACTTGGCCTGAGATGCTGGACATAATATGCAGTTTGCATGATTTGAAGTGGCTTTCCGAAGGCAATTACATAAGCGTTCAGAGAAGCGCTACCTATCAGCAGAAAATAATAATGGACTCTGAAAAACGTGAGCAGGGCGATATGGTTGCACCGCTTGCAAGGCGCAGTTTTCAGATAAGGCACGCTTCTGCCGCAGAAATGGCCGCTGTTTTGGAAACGATAAGATCCACGCGCGGGCGCATTTCCGTGATTTCTCGCAACAATGCCATAATAGTTTACGATACGGAAAAGCGTTTGGAGCAAATGCAAAATACTCTGAACGAATTGGATGTTGAGACTTTGCAGATAGCAATCACGGCAAAGCTTGTTGTTGTTGACAGCCGTCTTACAAGCGAATTGGGCGTTGACTGGACAAATGTAAGCGTTGGCGGAGCAAACTCAAGGCTTGAAGGATCTTTTTCCAATCAGCCGAGCCTGACTACTTCCAGCGGCGATGTTGCTACAGAGATAACCGTTAAGGCTTTCGATCAGAATATGCAGGCTGCTATTTCAAGCATTTTGAGCGATTCCCGTTCTGAAATTTTGGCAAGCCCGCAAATTTCAACTTTGGATCACACTGAAGCTACGATTTTTATGGGAGATCAGATTTCCATAAGGGTTATAGATGCAAGCGGTCAGTCTGCTATACAGATGGTAGAAAGCGGCATAAAACTGACGGTGACTCCGCACGTTGCCGGCGACAACAGAATTTTGCTGGAACTGCATCCTGAGAACAACAGCTACAGTTATGATGATAGAGGCCAAATTGTTATCAGCAAACAGGAGGCGCAGACCAAGGTTGTGGTTTCCGATGGAGAAACAGTTGTTATAGGCGGTTTAACGAAAAATGATGAAATGGAAACGGAAACGGGAATTCCATTCTTAAAGGATATTCCGGTTTTGGGGTATTTATTCAAACATACAAGAAAAGAAATTACCAAAAAAGATTTGATTATATTTGTAACCCCGCGCATAATGCGCAATTACCTGGCTGATGCGCCGGAAGCCGTGGATGCCCCAGCGGCAAAAAGAAGCTCCCGCAGCAGCGATGATGACGGCTGGGAATGATATTTGAAATTGTTTATTTAATACTACCGTTTTTAATGGCTTTTCCAGCCGCGGTAGCTTTCGTTAAATGGAGAAATGCTTCATTTAAGGATAAGTTGCTAGCCTTAGAATTCTTTGGCTTCTTCGCATTTTTTCTTTTCAATTTCTTTTTTGCATATCAATATTCGTTTTTGTCTGGAGCTTATAGCTATACTGCGAAAATTATAGACCCGTTTTTTTATCTGTTTTTAATACAAAAGGATTTATCTTATGCCATTAACAAGAAAAGGCAGCGAAATATTTTTATTCTGATGGCTGAGAATGTGTTTTTGCAGACGTTTGTGTATAAGTTCGGGCAAAATATTTACGGAGCGGAGCTGCTGAGTTTATTTGCTTTGCTGTTTACCATATACGTTGCGTTTCGCATTGGCGAAGAATATTACAGAGCGGCTTATATTCCGAAAATATCAAGATATATGATTATTGCGCTTGCAATTGCAACTATCTCGTTTGATGCTTATATATTCAGGTTTCTTTTTATCGCTGTTGTATTTTATGTAAGCATGGAAAAAAGACATCAGGAGCTTTGCGATGCTAAAATGGAAACAGAAAATCTTTTAACCGAGCAATCTGGATTTAAAGACATGATGCGCGAAATTTCCAGTTCAATTAAGGATTTTTCGAATAAGAAAGATGCGGCCGATTCTTATTTAGATAGTTTGTGCCGTTTTTTGTCTGCCAAAGGAGCGGCCATTTATGAATGGGAAAACAGCAAAAAGCATTTTGCCTGCGTGTCTGTTACAGGTCTTTATTTTCCGTTTGGCATTGGCAGCGAAAAACTCTTTACCAGAGTGGATTTGCTGCGCGAAATGGCTTTTAAGCAGCACATAAAAGACGAGCGTTCCGTAATTTGGAAATGCGGGCATAACAATGGGAACGGGGTGTTTTTCAATCACGTTTCAGACGATATGGATGAAATTCTCGGAAATCTGTCTCAAGAAGTACATTCAATAATACTTATTCCGCTTTTGCAGGAATCTGATCTTTTGGGAGTTCTTGTTTTGCAAAACAAGGTTGGCAGCGATTATTTGACGGAAGCGGATTTCAACATGGCAAGGAGTTTTTCCAGCTTTGCCGCTATTATTTTGAGCACGAGCCGCATAGCAGAGCAGAAAAACGAGAATTTGAGAATGTCCATGGAGCTTGTTTCTGGCAATGTAATTCAGAATTCTCTGTTTACGAAAGTTGTTCCCAAGGTGCCAGGCATGGAAGTATCTTTCTTTATGGAGCCAGCCAAGGAAATAGGCGGAGACTATTACGATTTCTTTAAAAAAGACGATAAGCTTGCGGTGGTAATAGGAGATGTTAGCGGAAAAGGGGTTTCTGCGGGCATTTTGGTTGCTATTATGCAAACATATTTGCAGAACAAGTATCAGGAAGAAGACGATTTGAAAAAATTGATGCTTGGTTTGAATATTTATTTGTCTCGCAAGATAGAAATGGGCATGTTTGTCACATTGCTGTTTTTTGAGTGGAATTCAAAGCGGAACAAGTTGCGTTATATAAGTTGCGGACATGAGCATATTCTGCATTTCCGTGCCAAAGACAAGACCGTTGAGCGTATTCGTTCCGGAGGTCTTGCGCTTATGATGGATTCCGATTTGGCTCCGTACATAGAAGATTGCGAAATTTCCGTTGAGCCGGGGGATTCTGTAATTTTATACACGGATGGCGTAACCGAGACTTTCAATCCAGGCAAAGAGATTTTTGGGCTGGACAGGCTTGTGAAATTCTTTGAGAACAGGGTTAGCATAAACAATGTCACCATAGAAAAGCAACTTCCTCAAACTCTTGCGGATTGGCGCGGAGATGCTATGCAGACAGATGATATTACCTGCGTACTGATGCAGTTTAAGTGATAATATTTTGCGTAAACAGAACGAGCAAGGCTATTCCAAGCACAATTCTATACCATGCGAAAGGGATAAAATTTTTGCTCTGGACGAATTTCATGAGCCATACCACTGAGAGCCATGCTGAGATAGTGGCTACTATGTATGCCGCTATGGATTCAGGAGTGAGCAAACCGGCTGTATTTCCCGCTTTTATTTCTCCAAGCAACTCATAGCTTCCGGCAGCGAACATGGTTGGAATGCCCACTAAAAACGCAAATTTGACAGCATCTGGGCGCGCAAAGCCTACTATGAGGGCTCCCATAATAGCCATGCCAGAGCGCGAGGCTCCCGGGAAAACTGCTGCGATTATTTGCCCAATGGCTACGGCTATAACAACGGCCCAGGTTAAATTTGAATTCAGGGGTCTTTTTTTTGTGCTATATTCAACGGCAAAGATGACAAAGGCGCCTATCAACACGGCGAAAGCTACAGGTAGAATGGTTTCTGGCAATTTAAGTCCGCATTTTTTAGCGATAAATCCGCCTGCGCCAGTCAGGAAGAAAGCGGCAAACAGTTTTAAAACGTAATCTTTGGTAGCAGGATTCTTCCAATTTGTGAAATATCCGGCTATATCTCTCCAAAACACGAGTGCGCAGGCTGCAATGGGTCCAATTTGTATTAGAACATAAAAAGCATCGCTATATTCATATTTTAAAAAACTGTTGGCAATCAGCATGTGCCCGGTTGAGGATATGGGCAGAAATTCGGTAAGGCCTTCTACCAGGCCTATAATTATGGCTTCGAGCATGGATTGAATATAGTAAACGCTAAATTTACTATATTCAATTCAATGCCATTTAATGCTCAAATGCTTTATTCCCGTTTTAGGGAGCGAATGCTGGCTTCTGTAGCCGCGGAGAGCTCTGTTTTGGCATACAATGCCCGTCTTGTTCACTTGGAGCCTCTAGCCGAGGCTCGTTTTAAAGAAGAGAGCGTGGACGAGTGGCTGGACAATATATGCAAAACTCGTTCGCAGAATTCGGCGAGGGAGCTTGTACGGCTGGCTAAAAAATTTTGGGAATTTGGCATTGAGAAAGGGGCATGGAAAGGAGCGAATCCATTTAGCAAAAAACGTTCTCCTCCATCTTCGCCGCAAGCTGGCGGGAAGCATTTATCTCAGCGTCAAATCCGTGAAGTTTTGCGAAAAGCCCCGGACGATGAAACACGTGCATTTTGGGCGTGTTGCGCATTGGCAGGGTTGCGTCAGAGCGAGGCGGCAAACCTTAAGGCGCGGCAATTAGTGTTGGTTGATAGCGGAGAATTGAGAGTTGAGGGTTTGCCTCAACGTGGCAATGCGCCTGCATTCGTTGAAATAGACGAGGAATTGCGTTTATTGCTGCAATTCATATCCCCATCCTCCTCCCCCCTAGGTAACGACGAGAGATTTCTATTCCTGGATATTCCCAAGCACGCTTCTCAGAGAACGCGCGAGCTTCAGAGCGTTAGTTCTGGTTTGACTTTCAATTTGCTGCGTTATTCTTTTGGAGCAAACTTGATTTTGCAGGGAGCAAGCTTGGAGAAAGTGCGGCAGAGAATGCGGCTCAGTTTGCTTTGCGAGGTTGTGAATTTGTATGGGGGGCTGTTGAGGTGAGAATCTTCAATTCTGCCATAGTTATTGGTTCAAGTGGTTTTATAGGTACGCATCTTTGCCGTGTTTTGGCGGAAAAGGGCATTGAGAATATAAGCAAAATAGATATAAAAGCTACTCCTTCAATAGATATTCGCAAATCTTTTGATATAGAAGGGAATTTTGGCGAAAATACCGTTATATTCAACCTTGCCGCAGTTCACAGGACGCCGGGACATCCAGACGACGAATATTTTGAAACCAATATGCTAGGAGCTGAAAATGTCTGCGCTTTTGCAAAAAAACACGGCATCAAAACCATAGTTTTCACATCCAGCATTTCCCCTTATGGGGCAAGCGAAGAAAAAAAAACAGAGGAAACCTTGCCAACTCCGAATACCCCTTACGGAATCTCAAAACTGGTGGCGGAACATATTCACAAAGAGTGGGCAGCAAGCTCTGCGGATAATTTTTTGAGTATAGTCCGTCCAGGCATTGTTTTTGGAAAAGGCGAGAACGGGAATATGACAAGGCTTTACAAAGCCATGAAAAAGCGAAGATTTGCTTATGCAGGCCGCAAGGATACTATAAAAGCTAGTATTTATGTTAAAGACTTGGTTCGTATTCTGCTTGAGATGGCTGAAAATCCCAGAGAACGCATGCAAACTTACAACTGCACTTATTTCCCAGCGCCGACCATTGAGCATATTGCCGCAACTATGAAGAAAGCAACGAATTTGGACCGCTTTACTCCTTACATTCCCAAAATGCCTCTTATGGCTGTTGCATCTGTCGCCGGCATGTTTGGCGGCTTGGGGCTTGGCATTTGCCCTGAACGGGTTCGCAAACTTATGATTTCCACGAATGTGATCGGGGAAAAGTTGAGCAGGGATTATCCTTTGCAGTTTCCCTTGTATGAGGCTTTTGCGGATTGGTTCAAAGATTGCGAGGGGAGGGAGTTGGCGTGAAAATTGCTCTGGTTCATGACAGATTAACTGATATGGGCGGTGCTGAGCGTGTATTCCAAGCCATTGCGGAAATTTTTGTTGATGCATCGCTATACGCATCGTTAGTCGATCACGACCAGTTGTATGAATATTTCAAGGATAAAAGTATAAAAACTTCATTTTTGCAAAAATTCCCCAAATTTCTTCGCAAAAACCACAGAAATTTTTTTCCTCTGTACCCGTTTGCGTTCGAGAGTTTTGATTTTAGCGGCTTTGATGTTGTTTTAACTTCTACCGTATTTGGTGGAAAAGGTATAATTACGGGAGCAAATACCAAGCATATATGCTATTGTCACACGAGCACAAGGTATTTTTGGGAATATCAGAGAGATTACACTATCAATTTCGGTAAAATCAAAAATACCATATACTCCATTTTGTGTCATTATATGAGAATGTGGGATTATTTGGCGGCTCAAAGGGTTGATTATTTTATAGTAAATTCCAGAGTTGTCCAGGAACGTGTAAAAAAAATTTACCGCAGAGAAAGTACGGTTATTTATCCGCCTGTGCGCTGTTCTCAACTTTTGCCTAGCGAAACGGACGGTGATTATTATCTGGCAGTAAGCCGTTTGGTGGAGTATAAAAGAATTGACTTGGCAGTGAAAGCTTGCAATGAGCTAAAAAAAAAATTAATTGTGATTGGCAAAGGTCAGGAAGCCAAAAATTTGAAAAAACTTGCAGGAGAAACAGTTCAATTTATGGAAAACGCGAGCGATTACGATGTAAAAAAATGCATATCCGAATGCAGAGCATTGCTTTTTCCAGGCGAGGAAGATTTTGGCATTGTTCCTGTTGAGGCAATGAGTTGCGGAAGACCTGTGATAGCATTTGGCAAGGGCGGGGCATTGGATACGGTTGTTGACGGCGAGACTGGAATTTTGTTTGGTGAGCAAACTGTTGAGAGTTTAAAAGGAGCGATTGAAAAATTTGAGGGAATGAAGTTTGATAAGCAAAAAATCAGGAAACATGCGTTGAAGTTTGATGAGAGCGTATTTAAAGAGAAGATTAGGGAGTTTGTGGAGGCAATGTGCGTAAAGTAAATTATGGATCGAGCAGATTGACCATTGTGGATCATAACGAATCCTATGGGCGATATATATTGAGAAAAATAGCCAAAATGGTTAAGATTGAAACTGTTGTTGATTTGGGCTGTGGAAAAGGCAGTGACCTAAAAATTATAAAAGAAGCTTCTGGTTGCAAAAAATTAATAGGGGTTGATTTTGACAGAAGGAATGCGGTTGAATTGGAAAACGAAGGTATTGAAGTTGTTGATTTTGATATAGAAAAAGAAAGGTTTCCATTTGAGAATAATTCTATTGATTTTATAGTAGCTAATCAAGTTATGGAACATTGCAAAGAAATTTACTGGATAAATAGCGAAATTTTTCGTTCGCTAAAAAATGGAGGATATTTATTTTTAGGCACTCCAAATGTGTTGAGCTTGCATAATAGAATACTCGGATTATTGGGATATCATCCGACTCAACATAAGTTACTTGGACCTCATGTAAGACTATTTTCTAAAAAAGATACGATTAAGTTTTATAATTACATCGGGTATGATTTTTTGACTGTGGAAAAGTTTTACGGTTCGAATTTTTATCCCTTTCCTAAATTCATAGCCCGCCCGTTGGCAACAATTTTTCCTAATATGGCTTTTTCCATATTTTTTCTGATTAAAAAAAATGCAGAGTATAATGGGCAATTTTTAGAATATCTTAAAGCTGTTCGTTTGCAGAGTCTTTTTTTTAATGGAGAAAAGACTTAATGAAGTTTGCTATTAATGGGAAATTCCTAAGCGAAAAACGTACAGGAATCCATCGCTATGCAGAGGAATTAGTTCGTTCTTTGGATAAAAATTCAGTTGATTTAAATATAGTTCTTGTGAAGCCGAAGAAAACAGAGATAAATTTGGATTTGAAAAATATAAGAGTTATTGAATATGGCAATGGCAACGGAATTTTATGGGAGCAGATTTGTTTTGCCATTTACAGTCTGTTGTATAATGCTGTCTCAATAAATCTGTGCAACATAACGCCGCTGCTAAAACCAAATGGAATTTCTTGTATTCATGATGTTAGCTACAAGGCAAACCCTGAATTTTTCAGCAACTGGTACGGATTTTTGAGCAGAATATGGCATAAAATAAATTACTGGTTTATTTGCAAATTTTCTAAGAAGATAATTACTGTTAGCGAATTTTCCAAAAGCGAGATAATAAAATTTTATAAGGTAAAACCTGAAAAAATTTCCGTTATTTCCAATAGTTGGCAGCACATTTCGCAAAAATTCAGCAAATCCTTGAATTCTGAAAATCGAAGTTCAGACAATTATTTTTTCGCAATGTCCAGCATAGCTAAGAACAAAAATTTCAAATGGGTTTTGGAAGTGGCAAAAAGAAATCCAAAGCAAAAATTTAAAATTGCGGGTAGCTTTAATCCTACTAGATTCGGCGTGAACATGGATTTTAACGAATTGGAGAATGTTGAGTTTTTGGGTTATGTTAGCGATGAGGAAGCAAAGACTTTGATGCAGAATTGCAGGGCATTTTTGTTTCCGAGTTTTTATGAGGGTTTTGGTTTGCCGCCTATGGAAGCTCTGGCGGTTGGTGCAGAGATAGTCGTTT
Source organism: Candidatus Fibrimonadales bacterium (assembly GCA_009788135.1). Classification (GTDB taxonomy): domain Bacteria; phylum Fibrobacterota; class Fibrobacteria; order Fibrobacterales; family Fibrobacteraceae; genus Fibrimonas. The sequence goes on along the minus strand of WQSA01000001.1, from coordinate 17,345 downwards.
CGAATATTCCCGTGTTGAGAGAGGTTTATGGAAATTCAGCGCATTATGTTGAACCGAATAATTACGATGTAGATTTGGAAGGAGTTTTGGCAGAAGAAGTTGAACCTGCAGAAAATGTATTGGGAAGGTATAGCTGGAATGAGAGCGGAGAATTGCTGGGGAAGTTGATATGTTAAAAGCATTGGGAAGCATTTACATTGTTATCATAATATTTTTTGCTGTGTTCGATAGTGTTAGAAATTATACTTATTTGCCAGCGGTTTTTGGATATTTAAAGGAAATTGCAGTTTTTGCATTGCTTTTTAGCATGTTTTTTGTAAAGGTATCTTTTCCCAAGATTCGCGATGTGAGTCCATTCTTTTATGCCTGTTTTTTTTGCTTGCTTTTTACCCTGTATCACACCGTGTTTTCTTATGATTCAAATAGCCGGACTATAATTTATTCAATAAAAAGCTTGGAATTTTTTCTTTGTTTGCTAATTTTTTGTAATATTTCGAAAATTTCAAATTATAGCATTGATGATGCGGTGCGTATTTATTTGAAAATGTGTGTAGCTCTTTTGTTGGTCAATATTATCGGATTTTATATTCCAAATCCAATAGTCCATACTGATATTGGAATCGATAAGGGACTGATGGCTTACAACGGAAGATTTGGTTTAGGGCAGGCTCCTATAACGCTTTTTCCGCTACTGATAGTTTTTATATATCAATTGGCTTTTGGGCTATCTAGAAATGGGAAATATTTGTTTACGCTTGCATGCGTTGCAAGTATATTTTTGGGAATAGCTACAACGGCTATTGTAATTATAGTTGCTGTTACTATTGCTTTTTTGCTTTTATCCCGTTTGCATAGTAAATATTTTGTCGCTGGAGCGCGTTTTTCCATTGTCGGTCTAATATGCGTTATTATTGTTATTATTTACGCTTTTAACAAACTGCAAGAAATGGGAATAAATCCACTTTTAATGTATAGTAAAATTAACGCAGTGATTACTGGGGATTTGATATCAGATCCTGCAATGGCTTCGAGAATTGGATACAAAAAATTGGTTGTCGATGCAGAATTGCCATTGACAGAAATTCTATTTGGCAGGAGTTATAATTACTATCAAAGACTTTATATTGGTGCAGAAAGAATTCATGTTGATATACCAATAGAAAATACTTATGCTAATATTTATGCAACGAGTGGCGTAATTGGATTTTTTTGTTTTACGGGTTTTATTTTGCTTAACGGCTTGAGGCAATTAAAGCTTTTTATAGAAAATAAAAAACGATGCGAAGCAATGCTTTTTATTTTGTTGTTAATTGCATTTAGCCTTTATTCATATACGTTGCCGATAACAGATGTGTATTCAATGGCAAGCGGATTCGCATTGTTCTTTGCATGGGCATTAAAAAGGCAGGCAAAACCACGCAATATGCCGGGAGCAGCGTGAAATGAATATTCTTGTTATTAGCAATATATATTTTCCGGATAAAGCTGGCGGTGCAGAAATAATCGCACAAAAATTAGCGGAATCATTGCATAAAAGAGGTCATAGAGTTAATGTATTGGCAACATCAGAGGAAAATTGCATAGACACTGTAAATGATGTGACTGTCCATAGAGTTAAGATGGAAAATTTTTATAGCATAACAAATAAAAGACGAGGAAAATTTCTGCGGATGTTATGGCATTTCCGGGATATTTACAATAGTTCTATGAAAAAATATATAAGAGAGATTGTAAATAGAGAAAAACCTGATATAGCTCTTGTTCATAATATGGTAGGATTTTCTATTTCCATATATGATGAGTTGAAGAGTTTGAACATTCCATTTGCGCAGGTTTTGCATGACCGATATGTGCTTTGCCCGAATTCCAATATGTTCAAAAAAGGCAAAATTTGCAAAAAACAATGTTTTATTTGCAAATTGATGCGTTTGCGCCATGTTAAAAAAACATCGCAGGCCAGTGCAGTCATTGGCGTTAGCGAATCTGTATTGAATGTGACAAAAGAACATGGCTATTTTGCCAATGTTCCAGGTTATGTTATTTACAATACCATGGATGTTCCAAAGGCTGAACATAAAAATTGGAATGGGACAGGTGAGTTGAAAATCGGTTTCATTGGCACTCTCGCTCAAAACAAGGGAGTGGAATGGCTGATAAAGGAATTTGCAAGATTAAAAATAAATGCAAGATTGACAATTGCAGGCTCAGGTTATTCGCAGTATGTAGAATATTTGAAGGGTTTAGCGAAAGGCAATAATAGAATTAAATTTATCGGTTTTGCGAATGCTTTTGAATTTTATTCTCAAATACATTTGTTGGCAGTTCCTAGTTTGTGGCACGAAAGTTTTGGATTGGTAGCTATTGAATCTCTTGCCAGTGGCGTGCCTGTGATCGCTTCCAAAATGGGAGGGTTGCCTGAAATTGTAAAGAAAAATGCAAATGGATTGTTCTGTTTTCCCGAAAGCCCAAACTCATTGGGAGAATGCATTGTAAAACTTTATGAAAAACCAGAGTTGCTTGAGCAAATGAGCGTTAACGCAAGAGACTCGGTTGGAATTTTTTTGAATGTTGGCAAATGGATTGAAAAATATGAAAATGTTTTTAGAGAGGTTATGAAATGAAATATATTTATTGTTTGATAAGTACTGTAAAGGATATTTATTATGAGCAAGCTTTTATAAGCATAACATCTCTAAGAATGCATACTCCCAATGCTTTTGTAACTTTGTTTACAGACAAGGAAACGATTGATTCCATTGAAAATAGAAAGGCCGACATAAGAAAAATTGCAGATGAAGTTATCATAGAAAACTTCGAAAGCAAAGTTAGTAATTTTAAGCGAAGCCGTATGCTGAAAACAGCAATGCGAAATAGAATAGAAGGAGATTTTTTATACATAGATAGCGATACAGTTGTTTGCCAGGATTTAAGCGAAATTGGGGATATAAATTTTGAATTAGGCGCAGTATTGGACGGGCATACATTAAACTTGCTAAATTTCCGAAGATTCAGCGTAATAGTACCTTTGAAAAGAATGCTGAATAAAGCCGATTTCTACGATTATCCTTATTATTTTAATAGCGGATTGTTATTTGTAAGAGATACAAAATGTAACAGGATTTTTTTTGAGAAATGGAGCGAGAATTATTTTCTCGGTTGCCAAAGAGGAGTGCGAATAGATCAACCTTCTCTTGCGTTGACAAATTATCAATCAAATTTTCCAATAAAGGAATTGGATGGAAGATGGAATGTTCAGGTATGGAATGGAGCAAATTATCTGCACAATGCAAAAATTATGCATTATTACGCAAGCGATGACAGTGAATATGAGCCGTTTTCTCGTACTTTGCCATTAAAACTTAAAGAAATGGGATGTTTAACGGAAGATGAGTTGTTTTTGGTTGCCCAGCCTCGAGGTTTCTTTGGAAAAGCGGCCTTTATAGCTGTTGGGGACGACTATGAAATCTGTCGCTCGAATATAGGCGGTTTACTTAGAAAATTATATAAACATAAATTTTTGTTCAAGCTGATAGACAAGATATTTGCTTTGCCTAGAATGATAAATGCAAGACTTTATTCGCGTAGGAGAAACAAATGATTTTTGATCTTCCGCAAATTAAATATCCTATGCAAAAAGGGCTTATTTCAATAATTGTCCCGATATATAATGACGAAGTTTATATTAGGGAATGTCTTGACAGTATTCTTGCACAGACATTTACGAATTGGGAAGCGCTTTTGGTGAATGACGGTTCAACTGATGGTACTGGAAAAATAATTGACGAATATGCAAAAAAAGATTTGCGATTTATTGCCATTCACAAACAGAACCAAGGAACTCTGCTTGCTAGGAAAACTGGTTTGGAGAATTCAAAAGGAGAATTTATTGCAAATATAGATCATGATGATACGTATCATCCTAAGTTTTTAGAAAAAATGCATGCTAAGATTATAGAAACAAATTCTGATTTTGTGTGGTGCAGATGTCAAGTTACAGATAAAAGAAGCGATTATTATGTAACTGATTGCAAATGGAGTGCAGATGCATGTGAAAATATAGCAACAATGATAAGTTCTTCGCTGGGAATGACCTTTACAACGTGGGATAAACTGATAAAGAGGCAAATTTATGCCAAAGTTTGTTTTTTGGATATGCATTTAGTTATTGGCGAAGATCCAGTTCAAATGCTTCAGGTTGCATATCATTCAAAAGCAGCGGCATTTGTTTCAGAATGTCTTTATACCCATAATACGGTTACGGGAGCATCTTCAATTAATTCAAGCCCAGATCCGATTTTTGGTATTATGGCTATGATTTCTATGAAAAAGACTCTAGAATATATTTTTAAAGGGGTTATTCCTCAGAATGTGAAAGATGCTTTTTATTCGCGGAATACAGCTAGGGATTATTTTTGTCTGGATAAGAAAATAAGAGCGCAATTTAAGGATGAAATAGGATCGATTATACCAAATGTCATAAAGGCAGAAAGGAAATTAGACTTGAAAATTTGTTTATTTTTGGCGAGCAAGGGGTTTGAAAGCCCGTTTAAATTGCGAGAGTGGATTAAAAAAATGATAAGGAGGCGTATAAATGATTAGTGAGCAATCGCAGCAAGCATATTCTGACATTATGAGACCAGAAATGGTCCCGTTTTTGCCAGATGAATATTCAAATGTTTTGGAAATAGGTTGCAATGATGGTAATTTTCGTAAATACGTTAGCAAACCTTGCGAGTATTGGGGGGTAGAACCATTCAAAGGTGCCGCAGATATAGCAAAAACAAGAATGAACAGAGTATTAACTGGTTTTTATGATGAAGTTGAGAATCAGATTCCTGATGATTATTTTGATTTGATTATAGCAAATGATGTTATTGAACATATGGAACAGCCTTGGAATTTTTTGCGGACCATTAAAAAGAAAATGAAGAAGAATGCTTCTTTAGTGCTGTCTATTCCAAATGTTCGTTATTACAAAAATTTAAAAGAATTATTATGCGATAGAGATTGGGAATATAAGGATGAAGGTATTTTAGACATTACGCATTTGCGTTTTTTTACGGAGAAAAGTATAGTTCGTTTGTTAAATGAAAATTACTTTGAAATAGAAAAAATGCAAGGAATAGGCCCAAAAGTAAAGAAAAGATATTTGTTTTTGCTTTGGGTATTAAAAATTATTTTTGGAAAAGATGTTGAATTTTTGCAGTTTGGAGTGAGGGCTAAGATATGAATAAAAAGCTTCGAGCTTTGGGCGTAGTACTGCCACAGTTTCACCCAATTCCAGAGAACGATGAATGGTGGGGCAAGGGTTTTACGGAATGGACTAATGTTGCAAAAGCAATACCTCGTTTCAAAGGCCATTACCAACCGCATATTCCAGCAGATTTGGGGTTTTATGATCTGCGGCTGGAAGAATCTAGAATTGCACAAGCGGAATTGGCAAAGAAATATGGCATTTATGGGTTTTGTTATTACCATTATTGGTTTAACGGCAAGCAATTATTGGAAAAACCTGTAAATGAGATTGTGGCAAGCGGCAAGCCAGATTTCCCTTTTTGTTTGTGCTGGGCAAATCATCATTGGGGCAGGAATTGGGATGGTTCAAGCGAAAAAATAATGCAAGCGCAAGAATATAGCAATAATGACCACTTGAACCACTTTAATTATCTGGTTAAAATTTTCAAAGATGAGCGTTATATTAAGGTTAATGGCAGGCCGTTGTTTATTATAACCAATATTGAGCATATTCCTAATGTCGGTGAAGCTGTTGGAATTTGGAATGCAGAGGCGAAAAATAATGGATTTGAAAAAGGACTTTATTTGCTTGGAACCAACTATAAATTTAAGGGGAATCCAATAGATTTTGGCTTTGAAGGTACTTGGGATTTTATGAAGAATATTTCTTTAACAAAGGGAAATTTGCTATATAGAATTAGAAATAGACTTAAAAGAATAGCAGGATTAGAAAATAGGTTAGAAGATAAAATTATATATTACAGTACTTGCGTAGAAAATGCTTTTGCAAGAATTATTGAAAAAAAATTATGGAAAGTATATCCAGAAATTGTCCCTGGTTGGGATAATTCTGCTAGACGAAAAAAAGAGGCTACAATAATAAAGGATTCAACCCCAGAGCTTTACGAAAAATGGCTCGCCAACACTTGTGAAAAATTTGAGCCATACAGCGAAGAAGAAAACTTTATATTATTGAATGCAATGAACGAGTGGGCTGAAGGCAATCACTTGGAACCAGATTTGAAATGGGGTTTGAAATATTTGGAAGCGACTAAGAGAATTTTGGAGATGTATAAATGATTATTTTTGAAAAAATCTTGAATAAAATTAAATGCTATTGGAAAAATAAAAAATTTCTCAAAGCGTGGAAAATTAAAAATATGAATAATTACACGACTCCTGGAGATATTTCTTCAATAGATAAAATTGACTCTTTAAATCGTTTAGAAATAGGGGGGAAAACTTATGGAGTAATAAATTTTATAGATTCTCATTCGTCGGGCGAGATGTTAAAAATCGGTTCCTATTGCAGCATTGCCCCAGGGGTATATTTTTTGCTTGGAGCGGAACATTGTACTTCTTCAATATCTACTTATCCATTTAAGGTATGTTTGTATGGAGCGAGGAAGGAAGGGTTGTCGAAGGGAGATATTTTAGTTGGAGACGATGTGTGGATTGGAATGAATTCTAGAATTTTAAGTGGAGTTTGCATAGGAAAAGGTGCTGTTGTAGCGACCAGTTCTGTGGTTACGAAAGATGTTGAGCCTTACTCCATTGTTGGCGGTAATCCAGCAAGGCATATTAGATATAGATTCTCCGAAAACTTGAGAATGAAACTATTAGAGACAGATGTAGTTAGATTATTCAATTTTTTTACAGAAGAGGATTTAGATTTGATTTATGAGCCTTTAACGGAAGATGTTTTGAATGAGTTGCTTTCGTTAGAATTAAGGAACAATGGAGAGAATTTTGGGTTGTATAAACATGGAGAAAACAAATGTTGAAAAAAATATTATTTGATTTTATAACTTTGCAAGATGATGTTATTAACGGGGGGATGTTTTATACACAGAAAATATTCTATGAAATAGTAAATAAAGATGTTGAAATTTACGGTTTATACGATGGGAATATTCCGATCAGCGAAAGAATAAGAACAATACTAAATATGCATAAAATAGCTTTAATTGATATTAGAGATAGAAATGTATATGAAACAATAAATAATATGCAAATAGATACTTTTTTTATAGGAATTGCTCAGCGCTATAACTCTTTTGATTTATGCGATTTAAAGTGCAAGATAGTTATTGTTTGCCATGATCTGTTTGATATGTCTTTGGAGTATTTTAAAATTTTGCAATCCGATCCTTTGAAAACTTTTACTAAAAAATACTTAATTAGAAAAAGACAGAAGAGAAATAAAATAAAACTTATCCTTATGTTTTTATTATATCCTTTGGTTTTGTTGAGACGGTATATAAGGCAAAAAAAAGAACAAAAAAGAACCATGCATAATTATGAAAATTTAAAAAAATTAATTATACAGGATAACGTGTTTGTTGTTACGGATTCCGAATACTCTAAATATAGCATAGAATATTTTTTAGGAACCCCAAAAAATAAAATAAAAGTTTTTTATGCGCCTTTTAGCAATGGAAAATTTGAAGAAAATGCAGTAACTTTTAATGAGAGCTTATTAAAAGATAAAAAATATTTTTTACTGATATCAATGGACAGATCTACCAAAAATGCAATCTTATTTATAGAGCAATGGGAAAAAGTTTGTTTATATACAAATTATGAATATGATTGCGTTTTAATTGGAAAAATTAAAGTGAATATGAAAAATTGCATTATTCTTGAAGAAGTTGATTCTTCGGAACTAGCTTATTTATATAAAAATGCTTTTGCGCTTGTTTATCCGAGTTTTGCGGAAGGTTTTGGATATCCGCCTATAGAAGCAGCTGCTTACGGTACGCCAAGTATATGCTCCAATGTCACTTCAATACCGGAAATTTGTGGCGATATGCCTGTTTATTTCTCGCCTTTTTACCAGGAGGACTTGTTCAGAGCAATGATAAAAATGATGGAGAATAGAGATATTTATGTTGAGAAGGCTAAACAGAGATTTTTAGAAGTTATCCATAGACAAAAGGAAGATTTGGAAAAACTTTTTGATTTAATTTTAGGAGAAAGAATATGAGGAATGAACTATGAAATCAACTAAAGTTCTTGTGCTTCTTTCTGAATATAGCGATGCTATATACGATGGAACTATGTGTACTAAAAGAAACTGCATGGTATTGAGTTCTATTTTTGATTGTTCTTTTCTCTATGGGGCTGAAATATAGTTGCATAAAGATATGATGATCTATAGCAAAGGATATATTTTCAAGGTATATCGCGATGAAAAAATGGCTGTCGGAAACGATTATATTTGTCGTTTTCTAATATCGAATGTTTTTATATGGGCAACCGGTAGTATTTTCTATATTTACCGCATGAATATGAAAATAGTCAGCATTACTAGAGGTTTAGGCATATGTTGTTCTGAAGAAACAAGCTTAATCCCCAAGCCTAATGCATTTATAGCTAAGGATTTGGAATTAAGCCAAAGGCAAAAGCAAGGGCAGAAAAAACTCATTGAATTTATGTTAGGAGGGAAAAATGATTTTTAGAATTATAAATAGAATGAAAAAATATAGAGATAATAAAATTTTTCGAGAAAAATATAGAATTTTTCTCGAAAAATGGAAAAATGAAAATAAAATGAATTATACGCAACCGATTGGTCGGTTATTGCAGACTTTATCTACTGATATTTTTGAACGGTTGAAAATAGGAAAGATGACTTATGGTGCTATAAATTTTTTGCCAGCACCGGTTCATACGTCAGATAAAATGTTGAAAATAGGTTCGTATTGTAGCATTGCTCCTGGAGTATGCTTTCTACTAGAAGAAGAGCATACTATTTCTTCAATATCAACTTATCCGTTTGCTGTGATGTCATTTGGGACAAAAGGATATGCTTTGTCAAAAGGAGATATTGTAGTAGGAGATGATGTTTGGATTGGTTTGAATGCTATTATTTGTAGTGGTATTAATATTGGGCAGGGAGCAATTATTGGCGCTGGTAGCGTTGTGACAAAAAATGTTGAGCCGTATTCCATTGTTGGTGGAAATCCTGCAAAACATATTAGGTATAGATTTTCAGAAAATTTAAGGGAAAAATTGCTGAAAGTTGACATAATAAAATTATTTGATTCTTTTGCCGAAAAAGATATGGGTTTGATTAATACGCCGTTAACGGAAGATATTTTGGATAAGATGCTTTCGTTAAATGTTGAAACTTGCGAAATATCTTCAGGAGGAAAAACATGAAAGTAGTCATCCTTGCTGGTGGTCTAGGTACTCGCCTTTCAGAAGAAACAAGCCTTGTCCCCAAGCCCATGGTGGAGATAGGCGGTCGCCCTATTTTATGGCATATTATGAAAATTTATTCTTACTATGGATTTAACGAATTTATAGTGCTCACAGGCTACAAATCGCATATAATCAAAGACTATTTCATCAATTACTATACGCGCTACTCCGACATAACTGTTGATATGGCCAGCAATTCTGTTGAGCTTCATACTACTAGAAACGAGCCTTGGAAGGTGACCATGCTTTACACTGGCCCAGATACCATGACTGGTGGCAGGCTTTTGAAAGCAAAAGAATTTCTGGGCAATGAGCGTTTCATGCTCACTTATGGCGATGGGGTAAGCGATGTGAACATTCCAGAATTAATCAAATGTCATGAGAACTCCGGGCAATTGGCAACGTTAACTTCCGTTCAATCTGGCGGCAGATTCGGAACAATCAAAATGACTAGCGAAGGAACTGTTGAAATTTTCAAGGAAAAACCTATTGAAGACGGCGTGTGGATCAACAGCGGATTTTTTGTGATGGAGCCTGCGATATTTGATTATTTAACCGAAGGCGATGAGACTATTTTAGAACGTAAACCTTTGGAAAAACTGGCCGAAGAAAGGCAATTGAATGCGTACAGACATCACGGTTTTTGGCAAGCAATGGATACTCTTAGAGATAAAAATGAATTGACGGATATGTGGATGACAGGACATGCACCTTGGGCGTTGTGGCTAAAATGAGTAATGATTTTTACAAAAACAAAAGAGTTTTCATAACCGGACACTCCGGTTTCAAAGGCACTTGGCTATGCCAAATACTTTTATCAGCAGGCGCAGAAATAACAGGATACTCTTTAGACAGCAATGATGTCAGAGACAAAGACGCTCTTGTCAAAAAGATGCAAGAATCCAAACCAGATATCGTATTCCATCTTGCTGCCCAGCCTTTGGTTCGCCGTTCCTACCTTGAACCTGCGCTCACTTACGAAACAAATGTAATGGGAACTGTGAATGTTCTTGAAGCTTTGCGGTTAACCCCATCGGCGAAATCCTTTGTGAATATCACTACAGATAAGGTATATGAAAATAAGGAGTGGCATTGGGGGTATCGCGAGAATGAAAATCTTTGCGGATTGGATCCGTATTCAAATAGCAAATCGTGCAGCGAGTTGGTTACCTACAGCTATCGCCATTCATTTTTTAACAACAAAGATGCACCTGCTATTTCCACCGCTCGTTCTGGCAATGTGATAGGCGGCGGCGATTATTCCGAAAATAGGATTATTCCAGATTGCATTCGTGCTGTGATGGCTGGTAAAGACATTATTGTGCGCAATCCAAGCTCTGTTCGCCCGTATCAGCATGTGCTTGACTGCCTTTCCGGGTATCTTTTGCTTGCAGAAAAACAGTTTACGGACAAAGATATTGCAGGAAATTACAATTTTGGTCCTGACGAAGAAAGTTGCGTTAGCACAGGTTCTCTTGCAGATTTATTTTGTAAAGCTTGGGGCAATAATGTTCGTTGGATAAATCAAGGAGATAATGGCCCTCACGAAGCTAATTTTTTAAAACTTGACTGTTCAAAGTCGAAGGCGGTGTTGGGTTGGAAACCGAGATGGGGCATAGGAACTGCGGTGGAAAAAACTGTGGAATTTGCCAAAATAAAAACTGACGAGGAAAAAGCAAAATGCATGAAGCGACAAATAGAGGAGTATTTCCATGAAACTTGAGCAAGCAAAAATAGACGGAGTTTTCATAATTAATTCCGAGCCATTCAAAGACGACAGAGGTTTTTTTAATCGCATTTTTTGCCAAAGAGAATTGGAAGCAATAAGGCCTGGGATTGCAATAGCTCAGATCAATCATTCCATGACAAAAACGAAGGGAACTATAAGAGGCATGCATTTTCAAAATTCACCTCATGCTGAGATGAAAATTGTCCGTTGCGTAAAGGGTAGTATTTTTGATGTTGCGGTTGATTTGCGAAAAGATTCGCCTACTTTTTTGCAGTGGCATGCGGAAGTGCTCTCTGCGGAAAATATGAAAGCGTTGGTTGTGCCGGAAGGCTGCGCACACGGGTTTCAGTCGCTGGAAGACGATGTTGAGATGATATATTTGCACACTCTGTTTTATTCAAAGCAATCGGAAGGGGCAATTCGTTATAACGAGCCTAAAGTTGCGATTAAATGGCCATTGGATAGTACAGTAATTTCAGAAAAAGATTTGTCATATCCTTTTTTGGTTGACAATTATGGAGGTATTGTTTTATGAAATGCAGACATTGCGGAAAAGAATTACAGCACGAATTTATAGACTTGTATAATTCGCCGCCTTCTAATTCCTATTTGACGAAGGCGCAACTCAATGAACCGGAAACGATGTATCCTTTGAAACTATATGTTTGCGAACATTGTTTTTTGGTTCAAATAGACGAATACAAAAAATCATCGGATATATTCAACTCGGAATACGCCTATTTTAGCTCTTATTCATCTTCGTGGCTTGAACATGCGAAAAAGTATGTGGGCATGATAACGGAAAAATTAAATTTGAGCAAAGATTCTTTTGCAATTGAAATAGCCAGCAACGATGGGTATTTGCTGCAATACTTCAAAGAGAAAAACATTCCTTGTCTTGGGATTGAACCGACCGCTTCAACTGCAAAGGCGGCAAGGGAAAAAGGCATTGAAGTTTTGGAAAAATTCTTTGGCTCATCCACGGCTAAAGCACTCAAACAAGCGGATTTAATAATAGGCAACAATGTTCTGGCTCACGTGCCCGATATAAACGACTTTGTAGCAGGATTGAAAATAGCGTTGAAGCCTGGCGGAACAATAACAATGGAATTTCCGCATTTGCTGAATTTGATTAATCTCAATCAATTTGATACTATTTATCACGAGCATTTTTCGTATCTGTCGCTGATAGCTGTGCAGAAAATATTTAGTTCGCAAGGATTGAAAATATATGATGTTGAAGAGCTTTCAACTCATGGCGGCAGTCTGCGCATTTACGCTGCGCATGATGAAAATGCGAAAGATAGCGTAGATTGTGTAATCAAGAAAGAGATTGTTGCTGGACTTGGAACCATTGAGGGATACCGTGGTTTTGAGGAGAAGGTTCAGAAAGTCAAATGGGATTTTATAGACTTTTTGTTGAAAGCTAAAAAAGAAGAGAAGAAGATAGCTGCTTACGGTGCTGCGGCAAAAGGCAATACCTTTTTGAACTATTGTGGAGTTAAAGCTGATATAATAGATTTTGTTGTGGATGCTTCGCCTCACAAACAGGGTAAGTATTTGCCATTGAGCCATATACCGATTGTTTCTGAGGATGTTCTGAAACAAGAAAAGCCTGATTATGTCATTATTTTGCCTTGGAATTTATGCGAGGAGATTACCAAGCAGTTGAGTTATGTAAAGGCATGGGGGGCGCAATTTGTAACGGCAGTTCCGGAGGTTAAGAAATATGAGTAATCTCTCTCAAATATTCTACACAAAGCCTTCTATTACCCAAAAGGAAATAGATTATGCTACAGAAGCAGCTACCACAGGCTGGGGAGCGCAATGCTATGAGTATATCACCAAATTTGAGACCCTATTTAAAGAGCATTTAGGGGTAAATTATGCAATAGCCACATCAAGCTGCACAGGGGCAACGCACATGGGACTTTATGCGCTTGGCGTTGGCTTGGGAGATGAAGTTATTATTGCGGATATAAATTGGATCGCCCCAGCGGCAGCAATTACTTATACTGGTGCTAAAGTTGTGCTTGTTGATGTACTGCCAGACACATGGTGCATTGACCCNAAAGAAGTTGAAAAGGCTATAACCAAACGGACAAAGGCTATTATTGCTGTGCATGTATATGGAAATTTATGTGAATTGGACGANCTTTTGCGCATTGGTGAAAAGTACAACATTCCNGTAATTGAAGATGCGGCAGAGGCGGTAGGTTCAATTTACAAAGGAAGNCGAGCTGGCTCGTTGGGNGCTTTTGGAGTGTTCTCATTTCACGGGACAAAAACAATCACTACNGGCGAGGGNGGAATGTTTGTTACGCAAGATGCAGAACTGTACGAAAAGGTTTTGACTCTTTCCAATCATGGGCGAAGCAAGACNCAGGCAAAACAATTCTGGCCTGATACTGTTGGCTTCAAATATAAAATGTCAAATATTCAGGCTGCAATAGGTTGCGCTCAAATGGAGAGAATTGATGAATTAATTAATAAAAAGCGGCTTGTATTCAAATGGTACAAAGAAAAGCTAAATGGCCTTCCTTTGAGCTTAAATGCTGAGCCACGAGATTGCCAAAACGGGTATTGGATGGTAACTATTGTTGTTGATGAAGGCGTTTCTTTTGACCGAGAACAGTTGTTGCGGGAATTCAAGAGCAATAATATTGACGGGAGAGTGTTTTTTTGGCCTTTGTCGCTTGTTAGGAATGATGACGAGCGTTTTGTTAAGGCTGGGGAAAATTTTGTATCTTACTCTCTGTATAATCGTTCAATAAACCTTCCCTGTTATAATGATATTGCGGAAGAAGATATTGAAAGGGTTGTTGTGTGCATAAAAAAGGTTTTGGAGTGTAGTTCAAATAATGAAGTTAAAAGCTAGAGAATACAAGCGGTTTGAGGATATTAAACACCTGCGTGCTGATGGAAGCGAATATTGGCATGCACGTGAGTTAGCTATAGTTTTAGATTATGTGCAATGGCGAAACTTTATGAAGGTTTTGGACAAAGCTATGATTGCTTGCAACAATAGCGGACATGATGTCATTTACGATTTTGCCGATGTCAGCAAAATCGTAAATGCAGGAGCAACCTCAAAACCAGTTAAAGATTATGAACTTTCGCGATATGCTTGTTATCTAATAGTTCAAAACGGTGATCCACGTAAAGAAATTATAGCTCTTGGGCAAACATATTTTGCTATTCAAACATACAGACAAGAAATTGCAGATAGATTCAATCAACTTAATGAAGACAGTAAGCGGTTAGTTATACGAGGAGATATTAAGCAATGGAATCAAATGCTTGCAGAGGCGGCTCGTAATACGGGCGTAATAACTGATGAGGAATTTGCGATTTTTCAAAATGCTGGATATATGGGATTATACGGTGGTCTAACCGTTAAAGATATTCATGAAAAAAAAGGATTGGCCGTTCGTGATAAAATACTGGATTTTATGGGAAGCACAGAACTTATTGCTAATCTTTTTCGCATATCTCAGACGGAAGAAAAACTTAAACGTGATGTTGTAAATAATGCAATTGAAGCTAATAAAATTCACCATTTTGTTGGGAGTGAAGTTCGTGCTGCAATCAAGCGTGTTGGAGGTACAATGCCTGAAGACTTGCCAACGCTAAGCAAGAGTATAATTCAAATTGAGAAAGAACGTCTTTCTATGTTAAAGCTAAAAGCTAAGAAAAAAATGCTTATGCTGGATGAGGATTGATTATGATATTACGGAATAAGATGTTGAAAGGGTGGTTGTGCGCATAAATCGGAGGTTAACAGCGTATGAAAAATAAAGTATTAATCGCCGGTATTGCGGGAGCTTCGCTAGGAACAGAGATTTTGAAGGCTCTGGTTTTAACAGGGAAATATGATATCTATGGCGCAGATATTTCAAAAACGGCGTATGGATTATATGATGCTGGTTTTGTTGAAACTTTTATTGCGGACAGCAATAATTATATACCATCGATAATTGATATTTGTTTAAGGAAGAATATAGAAATAATAATACCAGGTGGTGAAATCCCATTAAATTTACTCTCGCAAGGTGAAAATGAGTTGGCAAAACATAACATCAGGTATATTGGAAATGACACAAATATTGTAAGCGTATTTTCAGATAAGAATAAAACTTTTGAAGTATTAAAAACGCATGGATTTGAAATTCCAATTACAGCTTTGGGAAATTCAAAGGAAAATATAAGCAAAATCGGATTGCCATGCATTGTTAAACCAAGCACAGGAACGGGTGGCAGTGTTATGGTTTTTTCGGCTTTTACTATAGAAGAGGCGTGGAGTTATTGCCAGTTTATATTGAATGCTGGCAAAACGTCAATTGTTCAAGAATATATCCCCGCTTTAGAAGGTGAATATACGGTTGGGGTGCTTTCTTTTGCCGATGGAGAAATAGCAGGTTCTATTGCTATGAAAAGAAGTCTGGATGCAAAATTGTCGGTTGCTTCCAAAAGAGATGATGTAATTATTTCTGGCGGGTATTCACAAGGTTATATTGATGATTTTTCTGATATACGATCGCAGTGCGAAAAAATTGCAAAGGCTGTAGGCAGTTGCGGACCATTTAATGTTCAAGGCAGAATAAAAAATGGAAATTTCATACCATTTGAAATAAATCCTCGCTTTTCGGCATCTACATATTTAAGGGCAATGGCTGGGTTTAATGAAATTGATATGTTTTTAGAAAGTATTTTAAACGGCGAGAAGAGTTATTTTAATTGCCCAAAGAAAGGATGGTATTTACGTTCATTTCAGGAACAATTTATTGAAAAGTTAAAATCGGAGGTGTAACAATGATACGTTGGATTATTCAAGAAAAACTTGGCACGGCTCCAGCTAATGCAGATTGTATTGGCAATGATGTTGTTGTTTTGGATGTCCGAGATTTGGTTGATAGAAGCGGAAATTCTGCGAATTTAATAAAATCAAAAATAGGTGAAGGTGTTGCTTTTCTAGAATCCGGTAAGCGTGTCATAGTTTGCTGCGATTATGGTATATCGAGAAGCAATGCGATTGCCGCAGGGATTTTATCAAAATTCAATAAAGTGTCACTTTCAACAGCCTTGAAAGAGGTTATTTACAGTACTGGGGAGAAAGAAATAAAAATTGATGTGTTAAATATGGTACGTCTTGCACTGAATGAAAAAAATAATGAGAATGATTCTATTCAAAAAAATATTTTAGTAACGGGAGGCTCAGGTTTTGTTGGTAAAGCATTACTGCCTCTTTTAAATACTAAATACAATTGTTTTGCGCCGTCTAGTAGCGATATAGATTTATTAAATGGAGCGGCAGAGCTAGATCTGTATGTAAAAGAAAATAAAGTTTCTCATATAGTGCATTTAGCAAACCCAAGAACATATACTTCAAATAAGAGTCTAGGTATAACCTTGACTATGTTGCGAAATGTATTGGAAGTATGCAAAAATAATAATGTAACTCTTGTGTATCCGTCAAGTTGGGAAATATATTCCGGATATGCAAGCAATTGCTTATTGGCCGATGAGTCATTGCCGCCAAATCCCAAAGGTCCATACGGAGAAACAAAATGGCTGTGCGAAAATCTTATTAAATTATTTATAGAGAAGCACAATCTAAAAGTTGCCATGTTAAGAAGTTGTCCTTTATATGGCGTTGGAGGAGAACGCCCAAAGTTTTTATGGTCATTTATTGATTATGCAAAAAAGGCACTGCCAATAAAAACGCATTGTTTCTTGAATGGTTCGCCAAGCCTAGATTTAATGTATGTTGAAGATTTCAGCAGTGCTATTGTTGCAATTTTGGATAAAAATTACTGTGGATATATGAATTTTGGGACAGGCAGATTAATTTCTACAAAAGAAGCCGCAGAAATAATATGCGGTTATATTAAGTCTGATAGCACAATAGAATCAGTTGCTATATCCGAATATGCACCAAACATTGCTATGAATAATTCATTAGCGCGGCAAATTTTAGGTTGGGAGGCTTCAATACGGTTTGAAGACGGAATTAAAAGGCTTATTGGAGGTGTGTAAAATGGATAATAACGAAATTGCCTTGCAGGAATCATTTGCGTGGGAGAGAAAAACGCATTTTAATAATTACAATCAAATACTTGGTTATTATCAAGCAGTTTCTGTATTGGAAAATTTTGGCTCTTGGGGGGGGGGGGGG